>NZ_JAATWC010000034.1 GCF_012979235.1 Dissulfurirhabdus thermomarina | reverse complement strand
GAAGAAGAACACCCGACGGCCCGAAACCTCCTTCCACACCCGACGCCCGAAGGGATGGAGTCTGGTCGCCGGGATCGGCGGGCCAACGATAGATCAAAAAGTATGATCGATCATTTTCGCAAGCTCTGGACGAAACAAATCCTGCTGACCGTTGCCCCGGGGTGATTTTCTTGGTTTCATGGCTGAAATTTGCAAGAAAAGTGGAGG
>NZ_JAATWC010000033.1 GCF_012979235.1 Dissulfurirhabdus thermomarina | reverse complement strand
GCCCGGCCGAAGGCCTCGTACTCCGCCCGCCACGTCACCGCCCCCGTGGCGTCCACCAGCATCCGCGGCGTCCCAAGCTGGTCCGCCTGGATGAAATGATACGCCCCGCCCTCCCGGAGGTAAAGCGGAATCGTCCCGTAGGCGCTCCCCGGCCACCAGCCGTAACCCCGAATCTCGCTCCCGTTGGCCGCGTACTCGCCCAAAAGCCCCTCCGCCCCGTA
>NZ_JAATWC010000032.1 GCF_012979235.1 Dissulfurirhabdus thermomarina | reverse complement strand
CGAGCCCCTGGCCCTGGAGCAGGAGGGGCGGGCGTACTTCTACCACCTGGACGGTCTCGGGACGCCGCTGGCGCTCACGGACGCGGAGGGGAGGCAGGCGGTGCGGTACGACTACGCGGCCTTCGGCGCCCGCCGCCGGCACGGGGGCCGGGTGCGCCAGGCGCTGGTCTTTCCGGGGCAGTACCTGGACGAGGAGACGGGCCTCCACTACAACTGGCACCGCTAC
>NZ_JAATWC010000031.1 GCF_012979235.1 Dissulfurirhabdus thermomarina | reverse complement strand
GCAGATTGAGATTGAGGTGATCGAAAACAATCTTCGGTTTCCGGGCCAGTATTATGATGAGGAGACCGGGCTGCATTATAATTGGCACAGGTATTATGATCCGAGTACGGGACGCTACCTCATTCTGGTAATGCTATTGATCTTAGAACCAGAGACTTAACAAATTCCTTAAAGAATCATATTGGAAATATATTACGTAAAGAGTTGGGGGATAATTATGACGTTGTTGTTGAGGACACTCATATCCACGTTGAATATGATCCACCATGTAAAT
>NZ_JAATWC010000030.1 GCF_012979235.1 Dissulfurirhabdus thermomarina | reverse complement strand
AACTAAGAACCGCCAGAGTTGGCGGATTGAAATCTGGCTCCCCACTTGCAACCCTCTTCATAACCACTCTCCACCGCCAGGATATCACCTAACACATTGATACGGAACGTCTTTTCAAAGAGCGGCACGTCCCCGAGGGGCGGAAACGGCGTTGATGCGGATTTCCTCCTGTCCGGCCTGAACCGGATGTCGCAAGCTGTGTCGCAAGTTTGTCGTCAGCATGGAATGTCACAGCTTCGTGACACAGCTTGTCACAGCCCCAACCGGGCCGCCACG
>NZ_JAATWC010000029.1 GCF_012979235.1 Dissulfurirhabdus thermomarina | reverse complement strand
GAAGTCGTAGGCGATGGCCGCGTTCTCGGCGTGGACCAGCCGCCCCGTCCCGTCGTAGGCGAAGGTGGCGTTGGTCCCGTCCGGGCAGCGCCGCGAGGTGAGCCGGCCGGCGGCGTCGTAGGCGAAGCGGAGGGTCCGGCCCTCGGGATCGGTCTTCCGCACCAGGCGCCCGGCGGCGTCGTAGGCGTAGTGCGTCTCGTGGCCCAGGGGATCCACCTCGGCCACCAGCCGCCCCGCCCCGTCGTAGCGGAAGCGGGTGGTGCGGCCCTCGGCGTCGGTCACCGAGAGGGGCCGCGGCCCGCCCGCCCCGCAGGAGGGGCAGCCCGCCGCGT
>NZ_JAATWC010000028.1 GCF_012979235.1 Dissulfurirhabdus thermomarina | reverse complement strand
GCCTCGTTCCTCGACATCCTCGCACCTTGTCCCTGGTTATTTGAATCAGAAAACTCACCGATCCAGCCCCCGGGAAAAAGGATTGACTTCCGGCCCATTCCGTTTCCCGCCCTCTGTGGAGCCGAAGGCGCCGACGGCGGGGCCGGAAAGAGCGCGACGAACTGTCCGAGCCCCGCCCCGCCTTGGCGGGGGGGCGAGTTCTCGTCGCGCCCGGCCCCGCCGAGACGCCGAGGGGATCCCGCCCCGTCCCGCCAACGCCGTTGGCGGGACGGGGCGGGGCTCCACAGTGGGCTGCCCTTTCTTTTGGTTACTTTTCTTTGGGCACGCAAAGAAAAGTAACGCCCGCCGCAGGCGACGGCGGCCCCGCGCCTCCACCGAGGGGGCGAAATCTCACCCCGCTCCATGTGTGGACCTGGAAAGCCACATCCGAACGGAACGTCGAAGAACCCGGCATCCCTTTTGAGGCTCGTTTTTCTGCTGGATAGTGCCTGACATGCCGGGGGCAAGGCCGG
>NZ_JAATWC010000027.1 GCF_012979235.1 Dissulfurirhabdus thermomarina | reverse complement strand
GCCTGGACCGCCGCGCTCTGGGCGTGGAACCGGTGCACCACGTCGGAGAAGGTGTACTTCGAGGTGCTGTACTCCGGGTGCCCCGGAACCCCCGGCGCCGAGCTCTCGCCCATGGCCGGGTCCACGTGGCACCAGGAACACCGGATGGGACCGCCGATCCCGTCACCGTCCACGTCGATCTGCGCGATGTTGATCCCGCTCCCGTTCTGCTCGTGGAGCATCCCCATCACGTCGAACGACCCGCGCGGATCCGAGGGATAGCCGTAGTCCGCCGCCACCTGGAGGTGACAGCCGCAGCAGCCGCCGAAGGCCACCGGCACCACCGTGTTCGTCTCGGCGAGCAGCGCCCCCGTGGCCTGGTCGTACACCTTCACGTCCCCGGTGAGGTACGGGTTCCGCTTCTGGCTCCCCCCCAGGGGGTCCGTCATCACCCCGTTGGGATCGATCACCGGGTAGGCGGGGATCCCGACGGCCTCCCACCACCCCTGCGAGGTGTGGGCCTCCATGTCACCGTCGAGGGTGGCGCCGGTGAGGCCCTGGATCCGGCCGTCGGCCCGGACGGGCTCATAACCCGGGAAGATCTTCGGGGCGTTGGCGATCCAGCTCTGGAAGTACGGGTCGGCCTTGAGCCCGTCGTCCGTGTCCTCCACGATGTTGTAGGTCACCCGGA
>NZ_JAATWC010000026.1 GCF_012979235.1 Dissulfurirhabdus thermomarina | reverse complement strand
TGTCATTCGAGATATCGAAAGAAAATGTTCGCATCCGGATGAACAACTTCGGTCACTGTTGGACATTGCCAGAAGGATTTTTAACCAGCAGCGGAATGACAAAAACAAGATCTACAGTGTTCATGAACCGGCAGTAGAATGCATCAGCAAAGGCAAAGCACACAAGCGTTACGAGTTTGGTTGTAAAGTCAGTGTCGCGGCCACCAGTAAAGGCGGTTGGATTGTGGGGGCCAAGGCGATACACGGCAATCCCTACGATGGGCACACATTGAAAGACGCTCTTGCGCAGATTGAACGAATTACCTGTACACCTGATCACGTATTCGTGGACATGGGATACCGCGGACACGGATACGAAGGTAAGGTCAATGTACACGTTGATAGGAGAAGAAGAGGACGGACTGCCAAAAGTTTGTGGCGTTGGATGAAACGCCGTGCCGCTGTTGAACCTGGCATCGGACATTTAAAACGCGAGCATCGCATGGACCGCTGTCGTCTCAAAGGAACGCTGGGTGATTGTCTGAACGCCGTCTTCAGTGCTGCTGGGATGAACTTCAGGAAGCTGCTGCGACTGGCAGCAGACTTTTTGCTTCGAACTTACTTCCATATTTTTATCGCACAAAGAACAATTGCCTGTTTTTGTCCTGCAGCATAGCGGGTTTTTCAGTATCGACTAAATA
>NZ_JAATWC010000025.1 GCF_012979235.1 Dissulfurirhabdus thermomarina | reverse complement strand
CGCCTACGACGCGGCGGGGCGCCGGACCCGGCTCTCCTTCCCGAATGGGATCGAGACGGCCTACTCCACCGACGCGGCCGGGCGCCTGGTGGGGATTTCGTCCTCCGGCGGGCGGCACGGGAAGGCCCTTCCCGACCTGACCTACGAGCTGGACCCGGTGGGGCTCCGGGTCCTCCGGGTCCTGGACCGCCGCCGGACGGCCTACGCCTACGATGCCCTTGACCGGCTCGTGGAGGTCCGGCCCGGCGACGGGGGTCACCGCGCCGAGCGCTACGCCTACGACCTCGCGGGGAACCGCCTTTCCGGCCCCCGCCGGCACGATGCCTACGCCTACGACGGGGCCGGCCGCCTGGTCTCGGGCCCGGGCTTCACCTGCGGCCACGACGCCGCCGGCCGCCTGGTGCGCAAGGTGGAGGAGGGGGACGAGCCCGCGGCCTGGACCTATGCCTACGACGCCCTGGGGCGGCTCGTTCGGGCGACGCGCCTGTCCCCGTCCGGGGAGACCCTGTCGGTGGACTTCACCTACGATCCCTTCGGGCGTAGAATCGGGAAGCGGGTGGAGCGGACGGACCGGGAGGGCGAGGTCCGGGTGATGCGGGCGGAGTTCGTGTACGACGGCGCGGTGCCGCTCCTGGAGACCCGGGAGGGGAAGAAGCCGGTGACCACGTGGTATCTCTTCGTTCCGGGGAGCTT
>NZ_JAATWC010000024.1 GCF_012979235.1 Dissulfurirhabdus thermomarina | reverse complement strand
CCTCCACTTTTCTTGCAAATTTCAGCCATGAAACCAAAAAAATCACCTCGGGACAACGGTCAGCAGGATTTGTTTCGTCCAGAGCTTGCGAAAATGATCGATCATAGGCATGGGCTGGTCAAGCTGGCCAACGTGGTCGATTGGGACCGCTTGGACGAGCTGTTCGGTAAAGAGTACTGCCCGGACAACGGTCGTCCGGCCATCAGCACACGGCTGATGGTTTCCTTGCAGTATCTCAAGTACACCTACAACCTCAGCGATGACGATGTGGTTGCCGGATGGGTGGAAAATCCCTACTGGCAGTATTTGAGCGGCATGCAGTATTTCGAACACGAAGCGCCGATACACCCCTCGAGCATGAGCCGCTGGCGCAAACGCATTGGTGAGGCAGGCGCAGAACAACTGCTGAAGGAAACCATCGCGGCCGGGCTTAAGCTCAAAGTCGTAAGACCCCATCAGCTCAAACGTGTCAACGTGGACACGACGGTGCAGGAAAAGGACATTCGTTTTCCCACCGATGCCAGGCTGTATCACCGTGCCCGGCGGCGCCTGGTTGATGCAGCCAAGAAGCGGAAGATTCCCCTACGCCAAAACTACAACCGAATTGGCAAAGGTCTTTTTTTTCAGCAAAGCCGTTATGCCCATGCCCGCCAGATGAAACGGGCCGCAAAGTGCACCCGCAAACTGAGAACAATCCTGGGACG
>NZ_JAATWC010000023.1 GCF_012979235.1 Dissulfurirhabdus thermomarina | reverse complement strand
TCCTCGTAATCCGGGTCCTCGGCGTAGAGCTTCTCGAGCTCGCTGCGCGCCCGCCGGCGCTGGCCGAGGTCCTCATAGACCAGGGCCCGTTCGTACCGGAGCGCCCGGAGCAGCTCCTCGGAGCGGGCTTTCCTCCGGCGCAGGGCGCCCGTCAGAGTCTCCCGCGCCGCGTCCAGAAGCCCGAGCCCGCGCAGGGCCCTGGCCTTGTAGAGCAACAGCGCGGTGTGGACCGGCATCTCGTTCTCGATGCCTTCGGCCAACCGCACAACCTTCCGGCAGACGTTCTTCTCGCCCGGGCGGGCGTCCAACAGCAGCTCGGCGAGGGACAGCTTCACCACCACGTCGTCGGGTTCGAGCCGCTGCAGCCTTTCCAGGCAGGCAATCGCATCCTCCCAGCGCTCCTGACGCTGATAGACCTCCACCAGGCCCAACAGCACGCCGCGGAGATCCGGGTCCACATGCGCGGATACCTCGTCTGTGATGGGGAGGCTCATGGTGGCGGAGATGCCGTATTTGGAGAAGTAGCGGCCCAGACGGCTGTGCTTCTCGGCGGCCGTCGCCAGGTAGATCGCGGCTTCTTCCAGCCGGTCCTGCTTGAGCGCCAGGAAACCGGCAAGGTACGCGCCGTCGGCCAGGTGGACGGCCTTCTCGAGGTGTTCGAGGGCCTTCTCTTCGTTGCCGAGGACCAACTCCCGGCACCCGTCCACCAGGGCCTCCTCGTCGTCCGGCGTGATGAGCCGCTTGAAGAAACCCAGCGTCAGCCGGTCTTCCGGGCGGACCGTTGG
>NZ_JAATWC010000022.1 GCF_012979235.1 Dissulfurirhabdus thermomarina | reverse complement strand
CACGGACGCGGAGGGGAGGCAGGCGGTGCGGTACGACTACGCGGCCTTCGGCGCCCGCCGCCGGCACGGGGGCCGGGTGCGCCAGGCCCTGGTCTTTCCGGGGCAGTACCTGGACGAGGAGACGGGCCTCCACTACAATTGGCACAGATATTATGATCCGAGTACTGGAAGATATCTGAGTCCGGACCCGATTGGGTTGGCTGGTGGGTTGAATTTGTATGGGTATGTTGGCAATAATCCGATTAATTACGTAGACCCGACGGGACAATTTTTGGTCTCAGGAACCGTTCTTGTCGGTTATGTATACGGTCCGGCTATTGTAGCTGCTGGAACTGCTGCTGCATATCGACTTGGGCCATACTTGCCCGCAATTGGTGAATTTTTGGAAGGATTTGTTATGCCAGGTCCTCCGCCTCCAAGTCCTGCCGGATATGCTGGTTCCGCAACAAGATATGCAATAGATGAAGCGATTGACAGGGTTTCTGATTGGATCCAAGACGCACCAGTAGATAACTGCTCGAAATAATAGAAATAATGAATAAGTTCTTTTTCGCAATATTAGGTATTTCACTGATTATATTCGGGGCTGGAATTTGTTTTGATCCAGTTTTTTATGATAGTCGACATGGCGTGATAATCGACCTTACAGGATTCAATATCCCGATTGGCTTATTTACTATTTTGATGGGTAGCTTGCTGATTTGGTCAACTTTCAAGAAGAAAAAACCGGGCAATTCTTCATGATCTCAAGAAAGGAAGGTTCTGTTCTCTGGTGAACAAAAGGCGGTTGGGATTTGTTCCTTAATCGCCTTTTTCTTTTCAGGGGTGGAGGGCGGGCATGTAATCG
>NZ_JAATWC010000021.1 GCF_012979235.1 Dissulfurirhabdus thermomarina | reverse complement strand
TCGTCCTTGCTGGTGTGGCAGACGAAGCAGCCGCAGTCGGGGTTGGGGACGGTGGCGTTGCAGGTGTCGTAGTCCCAGCGGAGGGCGTCGGGGTACGGGGAGCCGTGGGCCCGGTGGCAGGACAGACACATCACCTGGTCCGAGCCCGGGGTGACCTGCGCCGAGGCGGCGGCCATGCCGGGGAGGACGCCCGGGTCGCGGGCCACGGGCACCATGGGGTCGTAGGGCCCCGGGGTGGCCCCGTCCGCGGTGTTGTAGAGGGCGTATTCCCCGCTGGCCGGCAGGGCGATGTGGGTGGGGTGGCGGATCCACGGCGAGGCCCCGTCCCCGTGGAGGGAGTTGTGGTTGCCGTGGAAGTCGCCGTGGCAGCCGGCGCAGAAGTGGCTCAGGGAGTGGTCGGGGTAGCCCTCGGGGCTCGAGGCCCCGTTGTACTCGTTGTGGTCGGCGGCGGAGACGGTCTGCTCCCAGTCCGGGTCCTCGATCCCCACGACCCCCAGGACGGGGTCCGGGTGGTAGCTCGAGATGAGGAACCGGTACCAGCCCCCGGCCTCCCCCACGGGCCCCGGCCCGCCGTCCGGGGCGTGGTGCGCCGGGCGGTGGCAGCTCTCGCAGGAGGAGATCCGCAGGTGGCAGCCCTCGCAGTCCTGGGGGGCGGTGGCGCCCGGCGGCATCCCACCCGGGAGGTAATTGTTCTCCATGGGATAGTTGTGACAGACCCCGCAGGCGGATTGGTCCCCGTGGTACCCGGGCGCCAGGGTCAGGGCCGGGTCCGACGCCGTCCCGGGGATGGCGAGGCAGTTGTGGCCCCGGGTGCCGTCGGCGAGCACCCAGTAGAAGTTGCCGCCGGCCAGGGCGGAAGAGGCGGAGCCGTCCGGCGGGTAGCTCGGCATGGCGGCGCTTGCCACGATGGGGGTCCCGGCCCCGTCGATGGTGGCGGCGCCTGCGCCGCCGTGGCACCCCACGCAGTCCTTCTTGAGGAGGTGGG
>NZ_JAATWC010000020.1 GCF_012979235.1 Dissulfurirhabdus thermomarina | reverse complement strand
CTGGCACCGGTACTACGACCCGGCGACGGGGCGGTACCTGACCCCGGATCCGGTGGGGCTGGCCGGGGGGATCAATCGGTATGCGTATGTGAACGGGAACCCGGTGAATTGGGTGGATCCGGAGGGGTTGTGGGCTGTCGGATTAGTTTTGGGAGCTGCTGCTGGGGCCGTCGGTGGATTCAATGCGGCATTGATTTCAGGCAGCTCTTTGCAGGAGGCTTTTTGGGGAGGTTTGGCTGGAGGTGTTGCAGGTGCAGCTGTTGGTGCTGCTTTGCCTGATATTTTGGGCATTCCAGCTAGCCACGCGGTTGGAGCAATGGCTGGTTCTATCGTAGGGGGGAGCATAGGAGGGGCCACAGGCGCTCTTGTGGTCAACGCCCTTACAGGAGAATTTTCCATCAGATCCATTTTGCAAGGGGCGATTACGGGTGCGATAACAGGTAGCATAGTGGCGCCTGGGGTAGGGTTGGCTGCATTGGCAACAGAAGGTTCCGAGATCGGCATGGGGATTATGGGGGCAAGTGGAAGTATCATGGCAGAAACAGTTTTCGCAGCCGGGAAAGCAGCTTGGGGCCCTCATGGTTGTTCCGATTAAAAAACTGAAAAGATTTCAGTCTGAAAACAACCCGAATGTTTTTGTTTTTGGAGAAAAGTCTGTATTGGCCAATTGGGTTTTGAACCATCCCTTTTGGACTGCCTCAATTTTGGTCTTTTTTGCTATTGTTCCTACAGTTAGTTGTTCGGATCGTTTCCTGAAGGTTTTCATTGTCTTCAGCACATATAACTATGCAATTGCATTAGCTGCAAGGCTTTTGTGCCGCAATCTTTGTTATAAAGTTGAATATGATTTGAGTTCAAGAGTTATTAAATTTTATAGATGCTTCAATAGTGGAGCAATTGAAGCTCCAATTGAAAATGTCGTTTTTTTGTTTGATAGGCATTTTGCTGCAATTTATTCTGTATATAGGTTCACTATATTTAATGAATACATGCCCTATTTTGCCGCTATCATACCTGGAAATGAAATAAAATTTTCTGATGGTATTTATGCAAGATATATGAAGTGGCGGTTTAAGAGCATGAAGAAATCTTTGGAAGGTTGACTCTGGAAATGTGGTATTCTCACGTTCCGGGGAGCTTTGAGCCCCTGGCCCTGGAGCAGGGGGGCCGGGCGTATTTCTACCACCTGGACGGTCTCGGGACGCCGCTGGCGCT
>NZ_JAATWC010000019.1 GCF_012979235.1 Dissulfurirhabdus thermomarina | reverse complement strand
AAATAGGGATGATGTCCCCGGAATTAAAAATAGATCTGTCCCGGTTTTTACTACCCTTGCGGGGTGCCAACCACTATCTGATTACAGCACCCGCCCGGCCATCCCGTCCGCCCTCAAGGGCTCCCCGAGTAATCTAAACCGCTAGGTAAATAAGATAAGGGGAAATGACCGGCAACCATCCAAATAACAAAAATGGCAGAGCTACAATCAAAAAACTAGTTACAGCTTTTACAAGCGGTAGACTTTGGCTATTTTTAATCGCCAAAACAGACAGGACGACAACCCAAAGGTAAAAAACATAACCTATGGACATGATGAATGACTCTGCGAAAAACATCATAGGAGTTGCAATGAGGTGTGCAATAACACCTATACCGCTTATTGACATCAACGAAAATAAAAGTGTCTTAAATGAAGCCTCTTTTGAAAAAATTTTTACAATCAAAAACAGCAAGGAAACAAAAATAAAAAATGAAATATATGTTGTGACGACAGTGACTTGAGGAATGGCCAAAAAGGAGAACACCTCGTTGAGGGATTGATTCTCAAAAAAATTAAAATTTGTTGCATATCGCCCTTTAAAAAAACTTTTCAGAAAAACAACAGCAAAGCTAATGACAAATAGCAATACAATGTCTCTCTTTTTTTCCTTCGAATTTTTAAAGAGTTCGCCTGGGGAAATGACTATCGCCTTTATTAAATTCATCAACTATTCTCCTTGCTCCCAATAATAAAGGTTTTCATACTTTGTATTTGGGTAATCATCATAGGTCGGGCTGCTAACCCAAGGATCCCACTGATAATAATATGGCTCATCCGGTTTATTGACTAATACCTTGTCTGGCCCAGGATTGAGAAATTTATTGTAGTCTTGCGGCACCCTTCTTCTGGTACCAATTGGAAATTCTTTGTCCCGGCAAGGATCATCAGGGTCGGGCCTCCACTCTTGCAGTACATCTCTTTTTAAACCAACTAATTCCTCTGGATCAGCACCAGGGAAAGTAGGATCTAATCCTTTCCCTATCTGAGATCCCCAACGGTTCAAATACCATCTAGCCCAGTTTTTAACGCCGTGATAATCATAACCAATTGTTACCCAGACAAGGCCAAACCGATCAATAAGGTTGATGGGGTTGGCGTTGGCGTAGGAGTAAAGATTAATCCCCCCAGCCAACCCAATCGGGTCCGGACTCAGATATCTTCCAGTACTCGGATCATAATATCTGTGCCAA
>NZ_JAATWC010000018.1 GCF_012979235.1 Dissulfurirhabdus thermomarina | reverse complement strand
TGAGCCCCTGGCCCTGGAGCAGGGGGGCCGGGCGTACTTCTACCACCTGGACGGTCTGGGGACGCCGCTGGCGCTCACGGACGCGGAGGGGAGACAGGCGGTGCGGTACGACTACGCGGCCTTCGGCGCCCGCCGCCGGCACGGGGGCCGGGTGCGCCAGGCCCTGGTCTTTCCGGGCCAATATTACGATGAGGAAACTGGGCTACATTATAACTGGAATCGGTACTACGATTCTGAGACCGGTAGGTATATAACTCCTGACCCGATTGGACTGGCTGGTGGGTTGAATTTGTATCCGTTTGTTTATGCCAATAACCGCCCAACTGTAGAGGTTGATCCTTATGGGTTGTATGCTGGCATTGACGATTTAATTTTTACGGCTGGTGGTGCAGTGGTTGGTTTAGCGGGTCAAGGTATAGGCGATTTAATAGGTGGTAAATTGAGTGGCTGGGAGGATTACGCAGGAGCTGCTCTTGGAGGAGCTGCGGGAGGTGAAGCATTGTTATACACAGGGCCTGTTGGAGCGGGAGCTATTGGCGGCGCTGTCACAAATTTATCTAAACAAGGGCTGAAAAATGTTTCTGGCAAACAATGTGGTTTTGATTCTGCGAGTCTCGCTTTTGATACTGGGATTGGAAGTCTGACTGGATTTATTCCTGGTGTGAGGATACCAGGGATTACCGCAGGAAGAGGTAATTTCAACTCCATCTTTAAACAAATAACATCAAAGTTTGCTCGTGGACAAATTTCAAATATACAACAGGGCACAGGCATTAAGATGCTTGTTGGTAGAGGAGTTGATACTAGCCTTGTCCCCGGTGCTGGTGCTGCTGCCGTAGCAGGAGCTGCCACATCTGACTTTATGTCATCCGAAAATAATTGCCAATGTCAGTAGCAGAGTCGAAAACACATTTAAGGGCCGCCACCTCTTCGTACATTATCTTTATAGCAATATGGGGCGTGCCGCTTGCAATTTGGACTGTCGCCTTTTTTGTTAATGGGCGGGTTGATTGGCGCGGAATAACAATATGCTTGGCTGGTCTGTTTGGTTGTATTTTATGGTTAGCTTCATTTGAGCTAACCTTGACTCATGACACTGTGGTATACCGCAGTTTGTTTGGAGGTAAAGCTTCTCTGCCTGTTGAAGAAATCAGCAAGGTAAATATTATGATTGGGTGTTTTTCCTTTGCCGACCGGTTCAATCCGACTTCACGATTAGTAATTGAACCAAACCAATCATCAGGAAGAAAGCCCATTGTGATTAATATCAAACCGTTTAGCCAAAAAGCTGTTAAGGATTTTTTATCTTCACTGGATGGCGCGCGGAATCGCGCTTGAAGACGATTTCCATTTAATGGGAGCCCCAGTAATTCCGGGGACATCATCCCTATTTAGTCGATCCTGAAAATCCATTTATCCAATAGAAATAGTTGGCAAAAATACTATTTTTGTGCTATATGATTTGCAAGATTTCAAGCCGCCC
>NZ_JAATWC010000017.1 GCF_012979235.1 Dissulfurirhabdus thermomarina | reverse complement strand
TACGACCCGGCGGCGGGGCGGTACCTGACGCCGGATCCGCTGGGGCTGGCCGGGGGGATCAACCGGTATCCATATGTTGAAAATAATCCAATCAACTTTGTTGATCCGAGTGGCCTATTAGTTCTATATGCAAGTGCAGGTGGTGCTGCTGGTGGGGATGTGGGTCGCGATGTCGGGTCAAGCCCCACTTACTTTTCAAAAGGAAGTGGCGTCTACTTCGGTCTCTCAGATGAGGGCGGCTCTGCTTCCGGTATTTTTAGCTCGAATGGTGCCGGTGGTGCCGCTGGGGGAGGTATTGGCCTTGGTGGTACGATTGGTTTCTCAACTGGCACGACTCAAGACTTCAACGGGAGCGGAACTACTACGTCACTTCTTTTAGGTCCAATCTCTTTGTCCTTTTCATCTGGTAATGGGAATTGGGGAGTTAGTCTTTCTGGAGGCGGCAAAGGCTGGGGGTTAGGCGTTGCTGTTGAAGAAAGTCAGATTTCCAATATTCAATTGTGGCAAAGTGACTATGGAAGAAATGACTGCAAATAAGGCCCATTTCTCCAATACGATATTCAGGGTAAAAAATGTTTAAATTGCCATTTTTGCAATGTCCTTATTGTCACGGTAATGCAAGAGGTTTTCTGTACATACTGACTTTCCCAGGATTGATGGCTAAAACGACCTGTAAGCACTGCAAGAAACAAATAAAAGTAAACCGACGGACGGTTAAACATTTATTACTGTTTTTTGTGGCAGGTTTTGTAGTCGCAAAAATTTTGTCTTATTTTGTACCCTCATACCCAGCGGTATTCCTGGGCGTATTCTTTCTGTTTGTGATTGCACCAATTTTGTTGGACTATCACTTGTTCGCTGCTTCTGAAGAGGAAAATTGAGATTGTAATAGACTTTACGAAATTAAGGCGGTTGAGATTTTCTTCTTAACCGCCTTTTCCTTTTCAAGGGGAGGCCCCTGGGGGCCGGACGGGAGGCCGGGGCTGGGGGAATGTAATCGTAAGTGGTTGGCGGATTTTGTGCTTTGCTATGTTGCATAAAATCCCTTATGTAACAGTGCGGCGGCGGTAGCCGAACCGAGCTTGCTACCGCACTTTACATAAGACGATTTTATGCGCCCGCCAGGGACGGCATCCGATGCGCAGCCGCCGGACATAGCCTGCACAAAATGTGACAACCACAGTACCGATGCAGTTTTACTCCGGACGAACAAAAACCACCGAACTTGCCAATCGCTAAAAGCCGCGCATCTACCGCCATCCGATAAAGACGGGCTGCGAGCGCAGGCAGCGGAAGACGCGTAGCGGCTGAAGCCCGAGCACGTCAGACCCTCCGCATCCTCAATAGTTATGCCGTGAAATTCGTAGGGGCCAGATAGGCTTCTCCGGTTTGCGACGCGTGTCTCCTTATCCTTTCAATCACATCCGCAAGGCCCATAACGCCGCTGAGTACTAAATAAAGGTGGCTGTGGTCTGCCAAAAGAAGCGGCGTCCTGTCCCCGGAGGCTTCCTTCCTGGCAACGGAAGAATAGCCGGAAATGGACACCATTATGCCCATGGTATTGTCCGCTTTGCTGGTAACCTTCTTGTAAAACGTATCAATGTCAGGGGCGTCCGCCTGGTTTGTCGTGAATTTCA
>NZ_JAATWC010000016.1 GCF_012979235.1 Dissulfurirhabdus thermomarina | reverse complement strand
CGTAGGTGATCCGCGTCACCCCGCCCAGGGCGTCCGTCACCGCCGTGGTCCGGCCGACGGCGTCCACCTCGAACCGGGTGGTCCGCCCGTCGGCGTCGGTCGCCGAAAGGAGCCGCCCCAGGGCGTCGTAGGTGTAGGTGGCGGCATGGCCCAGGGGGTCGGTCACCCGCACGAGGCGGCCGAAGGTATCGTAGGCGAACTCCGTCACCCCGCCCTCCGGGTCCTCTTGCCGCACCAGGCGCCCCGCCGCGTCGTAGGCGAACCGGGTGGCGCCGCCCAGGGCGTCGGCCACCGCCACGAGCCGTCCCGCCGCGTCGTAGGTCAAGGTGGCCACCCGGCCGGTGGGGTCCTCGATGCGGGCGGGATCGCCCCGCTCGTCGCGGTCGATCCGGGTGACGCCGCCGGCGGGATCCGCCACCGACGAGAGGTTCCCCCGCTCGTCGTAGGTGTAGCGCGTGGTGCGGCCCTCCGGGTCGGTCACCGAGGCCACGCGGTCGCCGGCGTCGTAGGTGAAGACGGTGGTGCGGCCCGCGGGGTCGGTCACCGAGGTGCGGTTGCCGCGCGCGTCGTAGGCGTAGCGGGTGACGGCCCCGGCCGGGTCGGTCACCGCCACGAGCCGTCCCGCCGCGTCGTAGGTGTAGGCCGTGGTGCGGCCCTCCGGGTCGGTCCGCTCCGTCACCACGCCCAGGACCGGGTCGTAGCGGTAGGTCCAGGCGCCGCCGCCGGGCTCCGTGACCCGGGCGGCGGCCTCCCCCTCGAGGTAGGAAAGGCGCCGGGTCCGGCCCTCGGCGTCCGTGGACTCGATCACCCGCCCGGCTGCGTCGTAGGCGTAGTGCGTGGCGTGGCCCGCCGGGTCGGTCTTCTCCAGGAGAAGGCCGGAGGCATCGTAGGCGTAGGTCCAGGCCGAGACGGTGCCGTCCGGGGCGGTGGAGGCCACCCGGACGAGACGCCCCTCCTCGTACGAGAAGGCGTGGGTCGTGCCGGAGGGATCCGTCACGGCCGAAAGCCGCCCCTCCGCGTCGTAGGTGTAGGCCAGGGTGTTGCCGTTGCGGTCCGAGACTGAGAGCGGCCGCCCCCCGGCGTCGAAGACCCGGGCCGTGGCGTCCCTTCCCCGGAGGACGAGCCGGCCGTCGGCCTCCCGGGACAGCACCGGCCAGGCCTCGCCCTCCGGCCGCCACTCCGCCCCGTCCGGGTAGAAGACCCGCCGGTCCCCGGCCCCGGAGACGAAGGTGTAGCTCCCGTTGGCGTTGGCCAGGAGCCGGGCGGCGTGGGTGTGGGTCCAGCCCGGGCCCAGGGGGCCCGAGCGGCCCTCAAGGCTGTTGTAGGTGAGGGTGAGCGAGGCGGCGGGCCCTTCGCCCGGGAGGCTCACCAGCACCTGGCGGTGACGGAGGTTCCCCGTGGCGATGTTCGCCGTGGAGCCGAAGGTGACCCGGAGGCAGCCGTGCCCGTCATCGGCCACGTGGAGGGTGATGGTCTTGGTGTCGCCGCAGCCGCCCGGCACCTGGGCCTCCAGGGTGACGGGATAGTCGCGCCCGGCCTCGAGGGCCTTGCCGCCGGCGTCGCGCCCGAGCCAGGCGGCCTGCACCGTGGTCCCGTTGCCGGAGGCCACCTGGCCGTCCGGGAACAGGATGCGCCAGGCGACCGGCTCGCCCGCCGGGGCCGAGACGGTGCCCGAAAGCTCTATCCGCCCGCCGGTCCGGGGATGGATCGTGGCCGCGGCGCCGCCGAAGGCCTCGATGTGGACGATGTCCTCGTCCACCTGCCCGTCGCAGTCGTTGTCCGCCCCGTCGCAGACCTCCGGGGCGCCCGGGTGCGTGGCGTTGTCCGCGTCGTCGCAGTCGTCACCCCCCGGGCAGGCTTCGGGATCGAGGGCGGAAAAGCCGTCGCCGTCGGCATCAAGGCAACCTCCGATCCGGAAACGCAGGGTTGCCTCGGCAAAGGTGCCGTTGGAGGCGACCGCCGCGCCAAACCACCATGTCGCGCAGCGATACCCAAGGATGTCCTCGAGAAAGACCCGAACTTCGTGGACTTTCCCGGGATCCAGGCCGCGGGTGTCCACCCAGCAGGCGAATTCCTGGACCTTCCCGATGTCTGTCCGGGTCCCCCTCGTATCCGAGACGATCCGGCCGAGTGTATGAGGGGGCCCGCCATCCAACGCGTAGTACAGGTAGGCGTGGTATCGCCGGCCGAAGTATGGAAAGGCGATAGAGGGAAAGAGATAGGCGCCGTCGTTTTGGCAGCTGGGGTAAGACGGTACGGAGCGATTTGGCGTCTCATCCTCCGTCATCACGTAGGTGCCGCGCACCACGAAACCGCCGGACACATGGACGACGCCGCCCGTGGCCTGCGGCTGGGTGATGACGACCTCCCCGGTGGCGCCGAAGGCGGCCGCCGGCCCGAAGATGCAAAATAATAAAGAGAAGAAACCAGCGGACCGACCCGGCGGTATTGAAAAAGACCTTCACAGCCCAACCCCCGAAACGCCGCAACCCACCCGGGCCCCCCTCGCGGAGGCCCGCCGCTGCGGCAGACAAGCAGGCAAGGATGGATGGCCCCGAAGGAAAAGGAAGGAGACGACCCGCCCCCCACCTCCACGTGCAGGGCACGGGGGCGTATGCCAGCGGCGGCGCGGCGGGATGTCAAGCCCGCGGTGTCAAGATGACGGCCTTCCGCATCGCCG
>NZ_JAATWC010000015.1 GCF_012979235.1 Dissulfurirhabdus thermomarina | reverse complement strand
GAGGGGCGGCGCTTTTGGGCGCCGCCCCTCCTTGTTTTTTCGTTGGGTGTTTCCGGGGGGTCAGGACCTGCAGGGGAGTCCGTCCCGGCGGTCCTCCTCCTCTTCGCCCCTCCGGCAGGACCGGCACCTTTCGGGGGAGAGGTCGACCCTGGCCCGGCAGTTTCGGTGGATCTCCGGGGGGCAGTCGGCCACGGCCCAGCAGGGGACGAGGGCGAGGAGCTTCTTGAGCCCGGGGATGCTGATGCCCTCGTCGTGGATCATGGAGCGCAGGCAGGCGATCCAGTCGATGTCGTTCTGGGAGAAGAGCCGCCTGGCGCCCGCGTAGCGGGGCCGGACGAGGCCTTCCGCCTCGTAGATCCGAAGCGTGCGGGGGTGGACGTTGAGGAGCCTGGCCGCCACCCCGATGGGGTAGACGGGGGTGGCGGGGTCCACCGTGCCGCGGCCGGGGGTCTTTTCCCTGGGGTCGGTCATGGCGCCGTGGCCGCGGCCCCTAGTGGGCCTCCGAGACGTGGCCCCGGAAGAGCTTCTCCCCCGTGAGGAAGGCCAGGGCGCAGAGGCTGAGGCCGCCCAGGGTGATCATGACCTCGTGGAGGGAGGGCATGTAGGAGAAGTACTCGGGCAGCCCCACGATGCCGTACTCGTGGAAGTGGGGGACGATCTGGCCCACCACGACGAGGTCGTAGCGCATGAAGAAGATGCCCACCATGCCCATGGCGCCGGCCCAGAAGAGGGCCTTCATGTTCCGGGCGCGCACGGCGAGGATGAGCAGGAAGGGGGCCACCATGCCGAGCAGCACCTCGCCGGCCCAGAAGTTGGCGGCGTAGGGTCCCTTGAGGATGGCCATCATGGCCTCGTACTTTCCCGGGGGGTGTCCGGCGATGCCGGAGAGGACCTTCCAGGTGGTGAAGAACATGATGACGGCCATGAGGAGGGCGCCGAGCTTTCCGGTGGCGGAGAGGGCCTTTTTCATCTCGTCGCTCATCTGCCAGCCGTTGGCGCGGTAGGCGATCCAGGTGAAGAAGAGGATGGCGGCGCAGCCGCTCATCATGGCGGAGGTGATGAAGTAGATGGGCATGTAGGGCCCGTGCCAGAACTCGCGGGCGCCGAGGAGGCCGAAGACGGCGCCGAGGTTGCTGTGGGCGGCGACACCGGAGATGACGCCCATGAGGCCCATCATGCCGGCCTCCTTGTGGCGGCCGATCTGGAGCAAGGCGAATTCGACGAGCATGAAGAAGAGGTAGGCGCCGTAGAGGGTCCCCATCCACCAGATGTTGGAGGTGAGGTTGGGGGAGATGACGTTGTAGATGGCCATGCGCCAGGGGTTTTCGATCTCGAAGCCGATCACCATGAAGCCGGAGATGATGGTGGCGATGGCGAGGAAGACCGAGCGCTTGGCGATGGGCATGAAGGTCTCGTTGCCGAAGACGTGGCCGATGGAGGAGACCAGGCAGAGGCCCGTGGAGGTGACCACGAAGAAGACGTAGGTGGCGATGAGGAGGCCCCAGGGGACCTCTCGGGTGACGCCGTAGACGGCCTCGTGGCCGGCGAAGAAGGCGTGGATGCCGAAGGCCACGCCCACGGCGGTCAGCAGCCCGAAGAGGGCGACGGCCGCGTTGTAGGCGCGGGACGAGGTGACGGTGAGGGTTTTTTCGACGGGGATCGCAGCGGTTTGGTTGGCCATGGACACAGCACTCCTTCCTGATGGATTTTTTTTGGGGGATGGCCTTGCCGGGCCATCCATGGGACTTCATCGTCGTCCGTCTCGTGATCGGCCTCTCGTAACGAGCCCCCTGGGACGAGCCGAAGCGACGCCGCAGCCGGCGATCTTTAGTGCGGCGCCTCGCCCCAGTGGTCGAGCTTGTCCTGGATGAGGGGCTTGACCTTGAGGTCGTAGATGGTGTGGAGGGTGGCGCAGCTGATCCAGAGGGTGAGGAGGAGGATGCCTTCCAACATTTTGGGCCTCCTTTTTGGGTCTCGGGGTGGCGGCCCCGGCCCTGGAGTGTCTATTCAATTTTTTAATAGCATCGGAAGCTCTGATTGTCAAGAAAGTTTGTAGCGCATAAGAACTTTTTTCTGGATACGCCGGCATTCTTTTTATCGGAAACGAAAGGGTCCAAAATAAATAAAAAATTTCGGGGCCGCCTTTCCTGCCTCCCAGTGGACCCTTTTCTCAGGGCGCAACCTGAGCCCATTCCGGCCGCCCCCAGCCCGCCCCGCCCCGGCCCACCTTCTTAAAAAGTGTAAAAAAACCAAATAAGTACTTGGATGGGCGCAGAACGCTTCTTCGGGCCGTCTTCTTGGGGCGCAGGATGCGCCCATTCCGGCAGATAACTTGTAAACGATTGGTGTCAACTCGATCCGAATAAACTATATCGAGGAATGCTAACAACTCAATTTTAGAGAAAAAAACGAAACGCCCCCCGGCCCGCACCCGAACTTGGCACACTTGGTGCAAAACCAAGGGGCGACACAGCACCACGAGGAGGTGCCAAAGGGATCCAAAGGGGTGGCGGCCCCGAGCAGATCCCCCCGGGTGGCGGCCCGGGCACACCAACGAAAGGCTTGCCGGCCTGCACGAGGGACCGGAGAAAGGAGCCCCCCATGAGCACCCTCGCCCGAAAGCTTCATGCCTTCCGCGGCGGGGAGCACGCGCTCCCCGCCGGGGCCTCCCTCCCCGAGGCCTTCTGGTTCACCCTCTCCTTCCTGCTCTTCTTGGCCCTCGGCCCCTTCTCCGCGGTGGCGGTGCTCTTCTCCCTCGGCTCCCTCGCCACCCCGGAGGCCGGGGAGCCCGAACCCTTGAATCCCTAGATTCCGCAAGGAGGAAACACACCATGGCAAACCCCATCTCCCTCGCCACCACGGCGGAACCCCGGCTGGCCACCACCCGGTTCAGCCTGGCCACCCTCTCCATGCTGGCGCTCCTGGCCGCCGGCGTGGGCGCCGGCCTCTACGCCTTCGTCGTGGGCCACCCCCACGCCTACGCGGTCACCCGCGAGGTCCCGTGGGGCATCCTGATCTCCACCTACGCCTTCTTCGCCATCACCTCCACGGGGCTGTGCCTCTTGGCGGCCATCGGCCACGCCTTCGGCGGCACCCCGCTGGCCCCCCTGGGCAACCGCGCGGTCTACCTCTCCATCGTGACCATCCTTTCGGGCTTCCTGGTGATCGGGCTCGAGCTCGAGAGCCCCTGGCGCATGGCCATCTACAACGTCATCTCCCCCAACCTCTCCTCCAACATCTGGTGGATGGGGACCCTCTACGGCCTGGCGGTGGGGTGCATGTTCGTGGAGTTCTTCGCCATCCTGACCGGGCGCTGGGGCGTGGCCCTGGCCATCGGCGGCCTCGGGGCCCTGGCCGAGGTGGGGGCCAACACCAACCTCGGCGCCGTCTTCGCCACCCTCTCGGCCCGGCCCTTCTGGTACGGCGCCCAGCTGCCGGTCTACTTCCTCTGCTCCGCGGTGATGTGCGGCGCCGCCGCCATCATCCTCTTCACCCACGTCTCGTACCGGATGCGGGGCGAGGCGGTCACCGGCGACACCTACCGGGGTCTTCAGAGCGCGGGCAAGATCCTGGCCCTGACGGCCTTCCTCATCGTGGTGGCCACGGCCTGGCGGTTCATCTCCTTCTTCACCGGCGGCAGCGACTCGGCGCGGCTTGCGGTCTCGCACCTCTTGAGCGGCCCCCTGGCCACCAACTTCTGGCTCTTCGAGAACGTGGTGGGGCTTGTCCTGCCCCTGGTGCTCCTGGTGGGGACCCGGATGCAGAGCGTCCCGGCCATGTCCGCGGCCTCGCTCATGGTCCTGGTGGGGGCCTTCTTCCAGCGCTACGACCTGGTGGTGGCCGGCCAGCAGGTGCCGGTCTGGTACGGCTGGGACGACCTTCCGAGCTACATGGGCTACGCCCCCTCCCCGGTGGAGCTCCTGGTGGTGCTCGGCGGCATCGGGCTCACCGGCGCGGGCTTCCTCCTGGGCGAGCGCTTCTTCGGGCGCGTCTTCGGCCAGGGCCACCACTGAGGCATGAACCGGGGGCCGGGGGCCGCCCCGGCCCCCCCGATCGGAGGCACACCATGCGGACGGACAAGGCGCTCTTCCCCATCGGCACCGCGGCGGAGATCCTGGACCTCCATCCCCGCACGCTGCGGGTCTACGAGGCGGAGGGGCTCCTTCGGCCGGAGCGCAAGGGCCGCTGGCGCTACTACGGCCCGGCCCACATCCACTGGGTGCGGTGTCTCAAGGCGATGATCGACGACCAGGGGCTGTCGCTGGCGGCCCTCAAGCGGCTGCTCCGCCACGTGCCCTGCTGGCACGTGGGCAACTGTCCCCCCGCCCGCCGCCGGGCCTGCGAGGCCTTCCTGGCCGCCGGCCCCGGGGCCGAGGGATAAGCCATGGCCCGCCCGGCCCAAGACCTCCACGCCGCCCCCCGGCCCCGCCCGGCCCCCATGCCCGAGGTGCCGGGGGTCGACCCCGCCCGGCCGCTCTTCGCCATCGGCACCGCGGCGGACATGCTGGAGGTGCACCCCCGGACGCTTCGGATCTACGAGGCCGAGGGCCTGGTCAAGCCCGTCCGCCGGGGCCAGCGCCGGATCTACTCCCTCGACGATCTCCAGTGGATCACCTGCCTCCGGGCCATGATCCACGACCAGGGCATCAGCATCGCCGGCCTCCGCCAGCTCCTCCGCTACGCCCCCTGCTGGAACATCCGAAACTGCCCCCCGGAAAAACGAAAGGACTGCTCCGCCTGGAAGGCCGCCGAAAGGGCCAGGGAAGG
>NZ_JAATWC010000014.1 GCF_012979235.1 Dissulfurirhabdus thermomarina | reverse complement strand
TCGGCCCGGCGGCGGAGGCGGACAACTTCCCGTTTTCAGAAACCTTTCCAGGAGAGGAGGACCCCGGCCGCCGCCGCCGGCCAGCCCCAGGCCCTGCTGCCAGCTCAAGCGTTGGTGCCATCGCAAAGATGCGCGGGCTGCTCTGCGTTGCTTCGAGGCCCTCTCCATTGCGGCAGAGCTCAAGTGCGCCTCATCCCTCGACATCCTCGCACCTTGCATTTGGCGCTTTTTGCCGAGCCTCCACTCCGAGGCCTTTTTGCGAGGCCATCCTGGGTGGATGGCCGCAAAATCGCCGCGTTCTTTTCGCCTTCCTCCGGCACCTGCACGGATGCCCGGCAAGAAAGTTCCGACATCGGCACGGACGGCTCAGCGGGAACCGCCAAGGACAAGGCGCGACCATCGCGAGGCACGAGGCGTCACCGGGGACTGCGAGGGGCCGAGGGGCTTGCAGCGCCGCCGCCAAGCGTTCCGCTTGGCGATTCCCGCGACGCCATCGAGGCTTGCCCGGGTCCCGGGCATGATCTATCTTTTTCGGTGACGCCGCGAGGATACGCCGGCCGGAGCGGTTTTCCATGCGCCGCCGCGGTCCGGGGGCCCGCTGCGCCCGGGGAAAAGGAGCAAGCGCCATGGCGACCAGAGACACGGACCGACCCACCAACGACACCGGGGAACGGGACAACACCTGCCGCCAGACTCCGCCGCTTCCCGACGTCACCTTTTCCACCTTCGTCCTGTCGCTCAACACCTCGGCCTTGTGTCACCTCGGCGAGATGGACGACCCCGTGAGCGGGAAGCGGTGCGTGGACCTCGTGCTGGCCAAGCAGGCCATCGACACCCTGGCCCTCCTCCAGGAGAAGACCGCGGGGAACCTGACCGAGGAGGAGGCCGCCCTCCTCGAGCACATCCTCTTCGACCTCCGGCTGCGCTTCGTGAAGGCGAAGGCCTGATGGCACCGAACGGACCTGCAGGCGGCGCGCCCGACCGCCCGGGGGGGGCGGCCCCGGACTTGCCGGGATGACGCGGGGGGCGAGCCTCTCGCTGGAGGCCCCGGCCAAGATCAATCTCCTGCTCCACGTGGAGGGGCGGCGGGCCGACGGTTACCACCTCATCGCCACGGTCTTCCAGCGCGTCTCGCTCCGGGACCGCCTGCACCTCGAGGTCACCCCGGGGCGGGGCGGCGTGCGTCTCTCCTGCCCCGGATCGGCACTCCCCGAAGACGCGCGCAACCTCGCCCACCGTGCCGCCGAGGCCTTTCTCCGGCGGACGGGGCTCGGGCTGGACGTCCGGGTGGAACTCTTCAAGGAGATCCCCCCCGGCGGGGGGCTCGGGGGCGGCAGCAGCGACGCCGCAGCGGTGCTCAGGGGCCTCAACGCCCTGGCCGGGGAGCCGGTCCCCGCCGCCGAGCTCATGGCCATGGGGGCCGCCCTCGGCGCCGACGTCCCCTTTTTCCTGCTGGATGTCCCCGCCGCCGTCGGCCGGGGCGTGGGCACCGAGCTCGAGCCCGTGGAGCCTCCGGCGTTCTGGTACGTCCTGGCCATGCCTCCCTTCGGGATAAGTACCCGTTGGGTTTACGAGAACTTCGTGTTGACAACCCGGGGCCCGGACACTATTTTTGACCCCGGTCAGGCCCTGCGGACCATGGCGTGGAAGAACGACCTCGAGCAGGTGGTGCTCTCCGCCCATCCCCAAGTCGGCCGCCTGAAAGACATCCTGCTGGCCGAGGGTGCCCGCGCCGCCCTCATGTCCGGCAGCGGCTCCACCGTCTTCGGTGCCTTCCGGGAAGAGGCCCGGGCCCGGGCGGCGGCCGGCCGCTTGGCGGGCGAGGCGGGCGTTCGGGTCCGTGTCGTCCGGGGGTGCTGAACCGCCGGTTGGGGTGTCGTCAAGCGGTAAGACACGGGTCTTTGGAACCCGCATTCGGAGGTTCGAATCCTCCCACCCCAGCCATTTTTTTGATCGCTCGGACCAGGACGGCACTTCATGGCACTGAACCAGCTCAAGGTCTTCACCGGGAACGCCAACCCGGACATGGCCCAGGACATCTGCGACTACCTCAGCATCCCCCTCGGCCGCGCCTCCGTCCGGACCTTCAGTGACGGGGAGGTCTTCGTGGAGATCGGCGAGAACGTGCGCGGCGCCGACGTCTACGTGGTGCAGCCCACGGGGCCGCCGGTCAACGACCACGTGATGGAACTCCTCATCATGGTGGACGCCCTCCGCCGCGCCTCCGCCCGCCGCATCACCGCCGTCATGCCCTACTACGGCTACGCCCGGCAGGACCGAAAGGCCGCCCCCCGGGTGCCCATCTCGGCCAAGCTCATGGCCGACATCATCACCACCGCGGGGGCCCGGCGGGTGCTGGCCATGGACCTCCATGCCGGCCAGATACAGGGCTTTTTCAGCATCCCGGTGGACCACCTCTACGCGGCGCCGGTGCTCCTCGAGTACATCAAGACCCACCTGCCGGGCGACCTCGTCATGGTCTCCCCGGACGCGGGCGGCGTGGAGCGGACCCGGGCCTTCGCCAAGCGCCTCGGGGCGGGGCTCGCCATCATCGACAAGCGACGCGACCGGCCCAACGAGTCGCAGGTCATGAACATCATCGGCGACGTGGAGGGCAAGACCGTCATGATCCTCGACGACATGGTCGATACCGCCGGGACCCTCTGCCAGGCGGCGGCGGCCCTGAAGGACCGCGGCGCCCGCGAGGTCCATGCCTGCGCCACCCACCCGGTGCTCTCCGGGCCGGCCGTGGAGCGGGTCCGCGACTCCGTCCTGGAGACGCTGGTGGTCACCAACACCATTCCGCTCCGGGAAGAGGCCCGGCGACTCGACAAGATCCGGGTGCTCTCCGTCTCGAACCTCCTCGGCGAGGCCATCCGGCGGATCCACAACGACGACTCGGTCAGCTCCCTCTTCGTCTAGGGGCGGGCCGCGGAAAAGGAGCCAGAAAGACATGGAACAGGTTTCAATCGCTGCCACCGTGCGCACGGAGACGGGAAAGGGCGCGGCCCGGAAGCTGCGCCGCCAGGGGATGCTCCCGGGGATCCTCTACGGGCGCAAGACCGAGCCCGTCCCCCTGGCCGTGGATTTCCACGGTTTCTGGAAGGTCTTGAACCGGATCCCACGCAGCCGGTTGCTCTGCAACCTCGAGCTGGGGGACCAGGGCCCGCGCCTGGCCCTGGTCAAGGACCTCCAGCTGCACCCCGTCAGTGACCAGATCCGCCACGTGGACTTCTACGAGGTCTACATGGACGAGCCGGTGGAGACCGAGGTCCCGGTGCGGACCGTGGGGAAGGCCCGCGGGGTCGAGATCGGCAAGGGCGTCCTCCAGGTCATCCGGCGGACGCTCCGCATCTCCTGCCTGCCCACCGACATCCCCGACGCCCTCGAGGTGGAGGTCAGCGCCCTGGACGTCGGCGACGCCCTGCACGTCTCGGACATCGAGCCCCCGGCCGGCATTCGGCTCCTGGACGCCCCGCACCTGGCGGTGGTGACCGTGAGCGGGGCCGGCGGCGGCATGGAGGAACCGGCCGAGGAGGGCGAGGAGGCCGAGGAGATCCTGGAAGAGGCGCCGGCCGAGGCGCCGGAGGCCGAGGAAGAATAGGCCCCGGCCTTGGCCCGGTCCCTCCTCGTGGGGCTCGGCAACCCCGGCCGCCGCTACGAGCGGACCCGCCACAACGTGGGGTTCCGCGTCCTCGACGCCGTGGCGGCCGCGGCCGGCCTCGACTTCGGCGACGCCCGCCGGGGCGTCCAGGCCCTGGTGGCCCAGGGGCGGTACCTGGGGCGGCCGGTGATCCTCCTCAAGCCCATGACCTACATGAACCGCAGCGGCGAGGCGGTGGCCCCGCTGCTGCGGTTCTTTCGCGTGGATCCCGCCGACATGTTGGTGGTACACGACGACCTCGACGTCCCCTTCGGCCGCTTGAAGCTGGTGCGGGGCGGCGGCGCCGGCGGGCACAACGGGGTCCGGTCCGTGGCGGCGGTCCTCGGCACCCGGGATTTCCCCCGGCTCAAGGTGGGGATCGGCCGCCCGCCCGCGGGGCTTTCCGCCGAGGCCTACGTCCTCCAGGCCTTCACCCCCGAGGAGGAAGACCACCTCGGCGAGGTGGTCCAGCGGGCCCTGGAGGGGGTCCGGGAGTTCCTCCAGGCGGGGGTCGAGGCCGCCATGAACCGGGTGAACCGCCGCCCGGAGGTCCTGCCTTGACGGCGGCGGTTGCAGCGGGTCGAGGAATGGAGCACACTACGCCGAGCGCATTGCCGCGGCGCCGTCCTGACCTCGCCGTGCGCGCGGCAAGGGGGCGCCTCGCGTCCCCGGGCCGCCCGCCGGCCCTGCCACTGGGAGCCCGTTCATGAAGCGCATCCTCGTCTGCCTCCTCTCCTTCGTCGTCGTGGCGGTCCTGGTCCTGGCCGGGCTCTTCGCCTTCTTCCGGCTGGAAGGGACGCCGCCCGCCATCGAGGTGGTGGCGCCCCCCGAGGTGATCGGGCGCGACGCCACCGTCCGTGTCCGGGTCCGCGACGACCGGAGCGGGGTCCGGCGGGTCACCGTGGCCCTGGTCCAGGACCAGCGGGTGTACCGGGTGGGGGCCGGGACCCTGCCCCCCGCCGCGTGGTGGCGGGGGACGGGGGTCCCCGAGCGGGAGTGGACCTTTTCCTTCCACCCCCACGCCCTGGGTCTTGCGGAGGGGCCCGCCCGGCTTCGGGTGGAGGCCTGGGACGCCTCGGCCCGGAACGTGCTGGCGGGGAACTGGGCCCGACTGGAGCGGCCGGTCCGGGTGGACATCACCCCGCCCAGGGTACAGGTGCTCAGCCGCATGCACAACGTGGCCGTGGGCGGGGCCGGCCTCGTGGCCTACCGGCTCTCGGAGCGGCCGGCCGACTCCGGCGTGGTGGTGGGAGACCGCTTCTTCCCGGGCTATCCCAAGCCGGGAGGCCGGGCCGGGGACTATGCCGCCCTGGTGGCAATTCCCTTCGACGTCCAGCAGGTGGATCGGGTCTACGTGGAGGCCCGGGACGCGGCGGGCAACGTGGGCCGGGCCGGGGTTCCCTTCCTCGTGCTGCGGCGGACGCCCCGGTCCGACCGGATCCGGATCACCGACGACTTCCTCCGCCGGAAGATGCCCGGCTTCGCCCGCCCCGACGAGCCGGAGACGGACCTCTTGGCCGTCTTCCTCCGCGTCAACGGGGAACTCCGGCGCGAGAACGCCCGCCGCCTCCGGGAGTTGTGCGCCGGGAGCCGGCCGGAACTCCTCTGGAGCGGGGCCTTCCTGCGCCTGCCGCGCTCTTCGCGCCGGGCGGGTTTCGCCGAGCGGCGCACCTACCTCTACCGCGGGCGCGAGGTGGACCGGGCGGTGCACCTCGGCGTGGATCTCGCCGCCACCGCCCATTCCCCGGTTCCGGCCGCCAACGCCGGGCGGGTGGCCTTCGCCGGGGAACTCGGCATCTACGGCAACACCGTGCTCCTGGACCACGGCTTCGGCCTCTTCAGCCTCTACGGGCACCTGTCCTCCATCGCCGTCACCCCGGGCCAGGAGGTCCGAAAGGGCCAGGTCATCGGCCGGACCGGTATGACGGGCCTCGCCGGCGGGGATCACCTCCACTTCGCCATGCTGGTCCACGGGGTCTTCGTGGATCCGGTGGAATGGTGGGACCGGAAATGGATCGAGGGGCACATCCTCGCCAACCTGGCGGCGGAGTAGGGGGCGCCGTGGCCTCCCTCCCCCGGTGCACCCGGTGCGGACTGGCCCCGGCGGCCCTCCTCCTGTGCCTCGTCCTGCCGCTTTCGGGTTTCACCCTCGCCTCCGGCCGCCAGCTCCAGAAGGAGATCCAGGAGAAGCTGGAGCGGATCCGCGAGATGTCCCCCGGTGTCCAGGCCATGGAAGACTGGCGGCGCGCCCGCCGCGAGGCCGAGGCCGCCGTGGAGGCCGCCCGTGAAGGCGGTGCCCGCCGTTACGCCGCCGACGGGCTCGCCGAGGCCGAGGACCTCCTCGCCCTCGCCAAGGACTACGCCTGGAAGAAGGCCTACCGGAAGGCCGCTTATCTGGCCCGGACGGCGGGGGCGAAGGCGAAGGCGGCCCAGGAGGCCGCCGCCGCCGCCCGGAAGACGCTCCGGGACCGGGCGCTGGAGGAGATCCGGGCCCTGGCCGAACGCCTCGAGGGTCTCGCGGCCCGTGTTCCGGCCCGGGGCCCCTTGGCCAAGGAATACGCCGAGCTCCGCCTGGCGGTGGCGGATCTCCGCCACGCGGTGGCCCTGGAGCAGTTCGACGAGGTCCATCCCGCCGTGGTGCGCCTCCGGGCCCGTATCCATCGTTTCTCCCGTCGTCTCTAGCCGTGTCCTTCGAGTTCTGCGGCGCCCCGGCGCCCCGGGGCCTCCGGGTGGACCTCCGGTTGCCGGACGGCGTGGACCCCCGGGTGGTGGTGGCGGCCCTGCCCCCGGGCTGGCGGCCCCTGGAACCCGATGCACCGCCCCGCGCCCGCCGGATCGCGCTCTTCACCGAGGTCGAGGCCTCGGGCTGGGACGCGGCGCTGGCGGCCCTCGCCCGCCGCGTGGATGCGGCCGTCCTGGCGGCGGGGGCGGCGCCCGGGGGCCTCGACTGGCGCGTGCGGCCCCTGGAGGGCGAGGCGGAGACGGCGGAGGAGGACGGCGGGTGCCTCCGGCTGGGGCGTTTCCGGGTTTGGCCGGTGATGGACCACCGTCCCCCGCCCCCCGGGGCGATCCGGCTCCGGACGGGCTGGGCCTTCGGGTCCGGGCGCCATCCCAGCACACGGGCCGCCGCCGCCGCCCTGGAGTGGCTCGCGGACCGGGGCCGGGTCGAGGGCCGCGAGGTGTTGGACGTCGGGGCCGGGACGGGGATCCTCGCCGTCCTGGCGGTACGGATGGGGGCCGCGGCGGTGACGGCCGTCGACACGGACCCGGAGGCCGTGGCCCTGGCCGCGGAGAACCTCCGGTTGAACGGCGCGTCCGCCCGGGCCGAGGTCCGGGACGTGTCCCTGGAACGCCTGCCCGCCGCCGCCTTCGACCTGGCGACGGCGAACCTCGTCCCCTCGGTCCTCGTCCGGCTGGCGCCGCACATCCGCCGGTGCCTGCGCCCGGGCGGGCGGCTGGTGGCCGCGGGTTTCACGGCCCCCGGCGCCAGGGCCGTGGAATCGGCCTTGCGCCGCGCGGGGTTCTCGTGGGAACATACGGTGGCGGTGGCTGGATGGGAAGGCAGGGTCTATGCTGGCGCGAAAGGCGCGGATACCGGTCTCCGGGGGCCGGGGGAGGAGGGCGCGTGAGCTTGTCGGGGCAGACCTTGATCCTGGTTCCAGTGGACTTTTCCGAGTGCGCCGGGTCGGCCCTTCGCTATGCCGCCGGGGAGGCGGCCAGGTGGGAGGGCGACCTGGTGCTGCTGCACGTGGTGGACCGGCGGCTGGCCGAGGACATCGCCGGCTACACGGGCGAACCCGTGGAGAAGGTGAAAGACCGGATGGCCGGACGGGCCCGGAAGGCCTTCAAGGAATTCGTGGCCCGGTGGGGCGGCGGCGACCGCGTCCGGGAGTCCCTGGTGGCCTTCGGTCTCCCGTTCCAGGAGATCGCCGTGAAGGCCCGTGAACTCCAGGTCGACCTGGTGGTGATGGGCGGTTACGGGAGCCGGGGGCACGGCCAGATCGAGGAGATCTTCTTCGGCAGCACCGTGGAGCGGGTGGTGCGGCTGCTGCCCTGCCCGGTGCTGTGCGTGCCCATGGGGTGACGGCGTCGCGGGGGTCACCCGGCGGCGCATTGGGCGGCTTTTCGCGACGCCATCATCATTATTTGTGGCGTATCTTGCGGCGGCCCCTCAGGTGAAGATCTCGAGGATGGCGTAGTTGCGGATGCCCGCCGGGGTCCGCACCTCGACCTCGTCGCCCTCTTCCTTTCCGATGAGGGCTCGGCCCACCGGGGATGTGACGGACATCCGGCCGGCCTGGACGTCCGACTCGTCCGGACCCACCAGCTGGTAGACGAGTTCCTCCCCGGAGTCCAGGTTCTCGAGCCGGACCTTGACCCCGAAGACCACCCGGTCGCACGACTGGGTGGAACAGTCGATGATCTCCGCGGCGGCCAGCTTGCCCTTGAGGTACTGGATGCGCGCTTCTATGTGGCCCTGGCGTTCCTTGGCCGCGTGGTACTCCGCGTTCTCGGAGAGGTCCCCGTGGGCGCGGGCCTCCTCGATGGCCTTGATGACCTTGTAGCGTTCGACCTTTTCGAGGTGTTCCAGCTCGGCCTTGAGTTTCTCGTAGCCTTCCCGCGTGATGGGCGTTCGGTTCATGGGGTTGCTCCCGTGGCACGAGGCCGCCCTGCCGAGGGCCCTGCGACCCGGCACCCTTCGGGGAGGAAGCCGGGCCGCCGGCGGGCGCCCGGCCGGACGTCGTGGCGTCGGAGGATGATGACCCGCCTTCCGGCAGGCGATTCAAAAGATAACAAAGGCCCGCGGCAATGCAAGCCGCCGGGAGGACCGCGTCATTCGGCGCCCCGGCGCATCCGCTCGAAGACCTTCCGGGCCTCGGCGTCCACGCGTTTCGGGATCTCCACGGTGACCTCCACGTAGGCGTCGCCCCGGGCGCCCCGGGCGCCGGCGATGCCCTTCCCCTTGAGCCGGAGCTTCTGGCCGCACTGGGTGCCCGGGGGAATCCGTACCTCCACCCGGCCGTCCAGGGTGGGGACCACCACCGTTCCGCCCAGGACGGCTGTGGGGAGGGGGACCTTGGCGGGGATGTAGATGTCGTTGCCCCGGCGACGGAAGACGGGGTCCGGCCGGACCGAGAGCTCCACGTAGAGATCCCCCGGGGGACCGCCCCCGGGCCCGGGGCCGCCCTTTCCCTTGAGCCGGATCCGCGTCCCGTCGTCGGCCCCCGGGGGGATCCGGACGCGGAGCCGTTCCACCGTCCGGGTGGCGCCGGCGCCCCGGCACTCGGGGCAGGGCCGGAGCCGGAGGCGGCCGCTGCCGCCGCACCGGGGGCAGGTCCGGATCATCTGGACGCCGCCCCGCCGTGACTGGATGCGGCCCTCACCGCGGCACTCGGGACACCGGTCCCCCGCGTCCGCCGGGTCGATTCCCTGGCCGAGGCACCGCCGGCAGGGGACCTCTCGGGGGATCTCCACCTCCACGGTCCGCCCGAGGGCCGCGTCCCGGAAGTCCACCTCCAGCCGGACCAGCTGGTCCTCCCCCCGGAGGGGGCCGGTATCGAAGCCGCGGCCGAAACCGAAGAGGTGGTCGAAGAGGTCGCCGTACTCGGCGCCGAACCGCGCCCCGAGGTCGGAGAAGTCGTAGGCGCGTTCCCCGGTGTCGGTTCGGAAGCCCGTGCCCGCCGCCTCCCGAAGGCGGTCGTACTCCGCCCGGCGCTCCGGGTCCTTCAGGATCTCGTAGGCCTCGTTGATCTCCTTGAAGCGCCGCTCGGCCTCCGGGTCTCCGGGGTTCACGTCCGGGTGGTACTTGCGGGCCAGGCGCCGGAAGGCCTTCTTGATGTCGTCGGCCGAGGCGTCCTTGGAGACGCCGAGGACGTCGTAGAGGTCCTTCTTGATCATGTCACCACCGAGGAGAGGAAGGTCTGCATCCTCGTCACAATCTGCCGTAAAACGGCCGCTGGAGCAACTGCTGGCCGTCCGTCGCCCTTTCCAGGGCGGCCAGCATGGCGTCGATGTCCGGTTCCCGCCGGACGAGCCCCAAGAGGTGGTGCCCGTGGGCCCAGTTCCGGAGGTACCAGGCGCACCAGGCCAGGAACCGGCGGCGCCGGAGGTCCGGGGGCAGGCGGTCTTCGACGAGGCGCCCCATGTGCCGGGCCACCTCCACGAGGTCGCCCGCCCAGGGCCGCCCCGCGGCGATCTCCCGGAAGATCCAGGGCCGCACCAGGGCGGCGCGGCCGATCATGACCCCGGCGCAGCCGGTCTCCCGGAGGAGGCGGCGGCAGGCCTCCGGGTCCGTGACGTCCCCGTTGCCGATGACCGGCACCGGGAGCGCCGCGGCCAGCGCCCCGATCTCCGCCCACCGGGCGGGCCGCTTGAAGCCGTCGGCCGCCGCCCGCGGGTGGAGGACCAGGGCATCGAGGCCTTCCTCCACCAGGGAGCGGGCGAAGGCCTCGAGCCGGCGGGCGTCGTGGCCCGGCAAGGCCCGGAGCTTGGCCAGGAGCGGCAGGCGGACGGCCCGCCGGACCGCGCGGACCACCGCCCGGGCCCGGGGCGCGTCGGACATGAGGGCGATCCCCCAGCCGTGCCGGGTGATGGCGCGGCGGGCGCACCCCATGTTGATGTCCACGGCGTCGAAGCCCATGGCCTCCAGCCGCCGGGCGGCCCGGGCCATGGTGTCCGGGTCTCCCCCCACCAGCTGGGCCACCAGCGGGCGGTCGCGGTCCCCCCGGTCGAGGAAGGGGTCCCGCTCGGGGTTGGTGCCCGCCACGATCCGGCTGTTGAGCATCTCCGTCCAGAAGAGGTCGCACCCACCCAGTTCCGCCACCAACTGGCGGAAGGCCGCATGGGTGAACTCGGCCATGGGGGCCAGGGCGAGGACCGGGGCGGGTGACCGGAACCGGTCGCGGACGCCGACGGCCCGAGGAGGCGTCTTCGATGCCGCGTTCTTCAACTCTGTTCCCGCTTGGACCGATGAGGGGAGATACCCCGGTGACGGGGACCCGGGTCCTTTACTTTCGTGCCCATTGTCCCTAATGTAGTCTTGCGGTGCATGAAGGAAAGGGATAAAATCCGTGGTTCGAATTTTCTCGCAAATTCTGCGGGCCGGCGGGCCCGCCCGAGACGGATACCGATATGAAAGAACACGGCGGCGGCAAAAAGGAGAGCCTGGAAGAGAACGGCTACATGGACCAGCTCATCGAGGCCGGTCGGCAGGGGGCCCTCACCTATGACGTCCTGAACGACATCATCCCCGACGACGTCAAGGAACCGGAGAAGATCGAGGAGATCTTCGACCTCCTGTGCAAGAACAACATCGAGGTGGTGGCCGAGGAGGGGGACGCGGCCCTCATCGAGAGCCTGGCCCGCGGCCACCGCGACGACGGGGAAGAACGCCCCGCTCCCAAGGGCGGCAAGGCGGTCAAGGCGGCGGCCAAGGTCGAGTCGCCGGGCTACACCGACTCCGAGGAGATCACCACCACCTACCTCCGGGAGATGGGGCGCTACGAGCTGTTGACCCCGGAGCGGGAGGAGACCCTGAGCCGGACCATCCGGGAAGGCTTCAACGGGATCGTGGCGGCCATCATGGAGCACCCCGCCGAGCACGCGGAACTCGAGGAGCTCCGGGAACAGATCCGCACCTGGCGGCGCCGGGACCCCAGCCTCAAGCCCAAGAAGCAGCAGCTCAACCACCTCGTGGCCTCGGTCAAGGATCTCGCCGCCCGCTACCCCGATGACGCCCGGGTCTCGGAGCTCTTGGCCTACGTCCTCGAGGCGCGCCGGCACATCGAGAAGGCCAAGGACGAGATGATCAACGCCAACCTCCGGTTGGTGGTGAGCATCGCCAAGCGTTACATGCACCAGGGCCTCTCCCTGGCCGACCTCATCCAGGAAGGGAACCTCGGCCTCATGCGGGCGGTGTTCCGCTTCGACTACACCAAGGGGAACAAGTTCTCCACCTACGCCAGCTGGTGGATCCGGCAGGCCATCACCCGGGCCATCCTCGACAAGACCCGGACCATCCGGCTGCCGGTGCACTTCCTGGAGCTTCGGAGCCAGTTCTTCAAGGCCTTCTACGCCTTGCTCAAGGAACTTGGCCGGGAGCCCACCCCGGGGGAGATCTCCGAGCAAACGGGTCTCCCCATGGAGAAGATCCTCTCCATCCTCGAGGCCTCCCGGGAGCCGGTGAGCCTGGAGACGCCGGTGGGGGACGAGGACAGCACCCTCGGGGACTTCATCGAGAATCACGACGCGGTCTCGCCCTACGAGTCGGTGAAGGAGAAGGAGCTCACCGAGCGTATCCGGGCCATCCTTTCCACCCTCAGCCCGAGGGAAGAAAAGATCATCCGGCTCCGCTTCGGCATCGGCGAGGACGGGGAATACACCCTGGAGGAGATCGGCCGGCGCTTCAACGTCTCCCGGGAGCGGATCCGGCAGATCGAGAAGAAGGCCCTGAACCGGCTCCGCCACTCCACCCGCCGGGACCGGCTCAAGTACTTCCTCGACTGATCCCGGCCCGCAGGCTGTGCGCCGGCCGGACCGATGAGACGAGGGCCCGCAGGCTGTTCGCCGGCGGGCCTTCGGTGTTTTCCCGGGCCTCAGCCCTCTTCCGGGGCGGCCTCTTCCCGCTCCCCCGGCTCCAGCGAGTGCATCACGAGGCCCGTCAGGATCTTCGGGTAGAAGTACGTGGACTTGTGCGGCATGACGAGGCCGGCGTCGGCCACGTCGAGGACCCGTTCCACCGGGGTGGCCCGGAGGAGGAAGAAGGCCCGGCCTCCGTCTCCTCGGCCCATCCGCTCGGCCGGGTCCACGAAGAAGCGGACGTCTCCCTCCTGGGCCGCGGTCTCGGGGTCCATTCCCATGAGCGCCCCCAGCACCGCGTCCTCGAGGACGGCCACGTCCAGGGCGGCCAGCTCGGGGGGGCGCCGGGCCGCCACCAGGGCCCGGCCTTCCTCGGTGAGCCACCAGATCTCTCCCCGCCGTTCCGGGAGGAAGACCCCGAAGGCGGGCACCTCGGGGCGTTCGGCGAGGCGGTCCGCCACCTCACGGGCCGCGGCCGCCGGGGCCTCGCTTCCGGTCTCCAGCGCCTCGCGGCGGAAGAGGCGGTCCGCCGCCCGGAGGAGTTGCGCCGGGTCCATGCCGCCGGGGAGCCGTACCTCCCGGTGGGTGGGAAGCACCACCAGGCCGGGGTCGGCGGCGTCCACGAGGTAGGCCATGGCGTAGTGATAGGGGCGCCAGGGCTCGGACCCGTGGGCCGCCTCCATCATCCGGCGGTAGTTGAGGGCGGTGGTGTAGCGGTGGTGGCCGTCGGCGATGTAGAGCACCGCGTCGCGGAAGGCGGCCCGGAGGGACGAGACCGCGGCCGGGTCGTCCAGGCGCCAGAGGCGGTGGCGGCACCCCTGCCCGTCCCGGACGTCGTAGAGGGGGGAACGGGGGGCGGCCGCCAGCACGCGGCCGACCTCGGGCAGCGGGCGGTGGAAGAGGAAGATCTGGCTGAAGCGGGCCTGGGTGGCCGCGAAGAGCCGGAGGCGGTCCTCGGTGACCCGGTCGAAGGTGTGCTCGTGGGGGAGGATGACGCGGCGTTCCCAGGGTTCCACCCGCACGAGGGCCACGAGCCCGGTACGCCGGTGGGTGTCGCGTCCCAGGGTGAACTCGATCTCGTAGGGGTAGACCGCCGGGGCCGGGTCCTGCACCAGGAGGCCCTGGCGGCGCCACCGGCGGAAGGTCTCGCCCGCCCGGCGGCAGGCATCCTCCGGGGCCTCCCCGGGGCGCCTCGGCGGCAGTTCCAACTGGAAGACGTTCTGCGGGTTCCTGGCGACGAGGGCGTCCCGGGCGATCTCGTCCACCACGTCGTAGGGCGGGGCGACGAGTTCTTCCATGGGGTGGGGGCCGGGGTTGTATCGCACGCCGCGAAACGGTAGAACCAGGGCCATTCGAGGGGGCTCCTTCCGTGCATCTCGGCCGGTGGGCGGGGCCGGCCGGGCCGCCTCTAGCTACTACGATACCGCCGCAGCGTCAACCGTCGCCCGCGGCCGGGAAGGGGAGGCAGGCATGTCCGAGTGGTTTCTCGACGCCCTGGTGGCCCTCTTGTGCTGGGGGCTCTGGGCCTACTTCCCGAAGCTCGCCGTCCGCCACATCCCGCCGGGCAGCGCCTTGGTCTTCGAGGCCCTGGGGATCCTGCTCGTGGGCGGGGCGGCGGCGGCCTGGATCGGGCGCGGGCTCCAGTACGACCCGAGGGGCGCCGTGCCCGCCGTCCTCACCGGGGTCTTCGGCGGCATCGGCCTCTACTTCTTCTTCGGGGCCGCCCGGTCGGGGCCCATCTCCCTGGTGGCGCCCCTGACCGCGCTTTACCCCCTGGTGACCCTGGTGCTGGCCGTCCTCTTCCTGGGGGAGCGCTTGAGCTGGCAGCAGGGCCTGGGGGTGGCGCTGGCGGTGGCGGCCGGGGTCCTCCTCTCCTGGAAAGGTTTCTGAAAACGGGAAGTTGTCCGCCTCCGCCGCCGGGCCGG
>NZ_JAATWC010000013.1 GCF_012979235.1 Dissulfurirhabdus thermomarina | reverse complement strand
GCCAGTTCCAAGGCCAACCGAATGAGCGGATGTATGTACGACATAAATGTCGATAAAGGTGACGGCTGGTGAGAATACTAATAGTCGAAGATGACAAACAGACAGCCCAGTTTATCTCGAAAGGGCTAAGACAGGAAGGCTTCGCCGTGGACCTTGCCTCCGATGGTGAAGACGGCCTTCATCTTGCTCTGACTGAGCCCTATGATGCCGCGGTGATCGATATCATGCTGCCTAAATTTGATGGTCTGTCACTAATTGATGAAATGCGTCGCAACGGCAGCGAGATTCCTGTTATTGTCCTGAGCGCCAAGAGTTCAATCGATGACAGAATCAAGGGGCTACAGGCCGGTGGTGATGATTATCTCGTGAAACCATTTGCTTTCTCAGAATTAGTCGCACGCATTCACGCGCTCATAAGGAGGGCTACCCGTGCGGGTGAGCCAACTACACTCTCCGTAGGCGATCTCAAGATAGACCTGGCAAGGCGGAAGGTGTTCAGGCAGGACATTGAAATCGACCTGCAACCAAAGGAGTTCGCGCTGCTCGAGTACCTCATGAGGAATGCCGGCCGGGTTGTTTCCAAAACCATGATCATGGAACACGTCTGGGACTACAATTTTGACCCGCGCACCACGGTGGTCGAATCCCGGGTCTGCCGCCTGCGGGACAAGGTTGACCGTCAGTTTGGAGGCAATCTCATCCACACGATACGGGGTGTCGGGTATGTTCTCGAAGAACGGGACTAAGTTTCTGCGCACGACTACCTTCCGGCTTACCCTTTGGTACCTTGGGGTCTTCAGCACATTGTCCTTGGCGGTGTTTGGGGTTGTTTACGTGTTTCTCGCGGCACACCTCCACGATCAGACGGACAATGAACTCATGAACACGGCCAAGGAGTTCAAAACGCTTTACATAGAACAAGGTGTGAAAGCGCTCCAGGCCGAATTCACGCGCGAGGCGGCATCACGAGGAACAGGACGTGTGTTTTTTGAACTGATATCATCGGAAGGAAAGCTGCTGGCCACATCCGATTTAGGTGAGTGGAATAGGCCTGAAATGCTTTCCTTGGATGCGGCTATCCCTTCCCAAAACAAGACGTTTTTTCGAACGATTTCCATGCCCGGACATCGGCACAAGATAAGAGTGATTTCCATGTCCGCCACCGATGGAAAAGTAATCAGGATCGGCAGCACCCTCAAGGGTGACGAATTGTTACTGGAGAGATACCGTGAGACCTTCGGAACGGCCCTGGCGATAATGTTGGTGTGTGGCGGCCTCGTCGGGTGGCTATTGGCCAGGAAAGCGATGTCGGGGGTCAAGCGGGTAACGGAGACAGCGACCCGGATAGGAAGGCATGATTTCGGTCGAAGGGTGACGGTGACCGGCGAAGGGGAAGAGATCAGTGCTCTTGTCCAGGCCTTCAACGACATGTTGGAGCGAATAGAGTCTCTTTTGAATGAGTTACAACAGATCACTGATAATGTTGCCCATGAGCTCCGCACCCCTATCACGCGCATCCGCGGTATCGCCGAGACAACCCTGAAAGGCAACAACGGAGACCTTGATGAGTTCCGTGCAATGGCGGCGTCGGTCATCGAGGGAAGCGATGACCTGATCGAGATGATTGGCACGATGCTGGAAATCGCCAAGACCGATTCGGGAGTCGCCGAACTTGCTGTTGCGCCATTGGATATTCGAGAAATTGTCGAAGATGCCGTGGACTTATTCGCTCCAGCGGCCGAGGATCGACGCATACGCATTCATCTGTCCAACCCGCCTAAGGCCGTTATGATACTTGGCGACCGGCAAAGGCTGCAACGCGTTGTGGCGAACCTGCTGGACAATGCCATCAAGTACACTCCTCCTGGTGGGAACGTGACCCTGTCCGTCGTCGCAGAGGAGGCTGGAGCTAAGGTGGAAATCACCGACACCGGTGTGGGCATCGATGAAACAGACATCCCCCGGATTTTTGACCGCTTCTACCGTGGCGACAAAAGTCGTTCAACAGCCGGCAGCGGACTCGGGTTGAGCCTGGCGCTTGCTATCATCCGTGCTCATGGTGGCGACATCACTGCAAAAAGTACCGGCTCGGGAAGCTCCTTCACCGTTTTCCTTCCGAACAAACCATCCTCTCTATAACGACTCACAACTTTACCAAAAGGTAAAGTTGGGGGCAAGTCCCGGTAAATCAAGAAGCTTATATTAGATGTATGTTCCGAGGGATTTTCCCTTCGGAATATGCATCGTTGCATTGTGCACAGGAGAATCAACAGCAAAATGGGCTGGAATATGTCGGAATCGAGAGGTCGTTTCCTCATGATAGGTGAGTCCTTACTGCTAAAAGGATGGATTCTCGTTGCACTTGTCGTGGTCAGTGGCTGCGCCACGTACCGCCCGATGCCCATTACCCCTGAAACCGCTCATGCCGGGCTGATATCCCCTGACATGCAGGAGGTGCGACTCCGGGCCAACGGGTTCAAACACCCCCTACTGAAACCAGTCCCCTTTGATGACCGCGACGGACTGTCACCGGAAGAGGCAGCGATCCTGGCCGTCATTGCCAACCCTACTCTTCGTGCCGTCCGCGACCGCCGAGGGATCGCTTCAGCCCAGCTCCTACAGGCCGGTATCCTGCCCAATCCCCAGCTTTCTTATGATTTGGGAATACCCGTAGGTGGAGACACGCAGGGCAGGGTTAATAGCTTTGGACTCGGCTTGGGATGGGACATTACATCCCTCATCTCCCGCAGCGCGCGCCTTGATGCGGCAAAGGCGCACGCTGCCGCAGTGGACCTTGGCATAGCCTGGCAGGAATGGCAAGTTGCGGAAGCTGCACGTCTGCACGCCTATCGCTTGGTAATCGCCGGTCAACGGCTCGTAGCGGCAAAACAGGCTGAAGACTTTTTCCAACGATTGCTCAAAGACGTGAAGCAATCTGTCGCCCTTGGTGTAAAAACGCAGCTCGATCTCTCGGCGGTGGAGACCAGCCTACAAGAAGCAAGTTCCCGAGTACTCAATGCTCAATCGACAGTGGAGCAGGAAAGACTTGCTTTCAATCGCGCGCTGGGATTGCCATCCCAGAGAATGGTTCCTTTGGAGAAAGATATCGCTTGGCAACTGGAACAATGCCCTCCCGCCAAGACGCTTTTCGAAGATGCCGAAACTAAAAGACTTGATCTGCTCGCCCTCAAGCTTGGGTATGAAAGCCAGGAGGCACGGGTTCGAGCTGCTGTCCGTTCCCAGTTCCCCAAGATAAATCTCGGATTAACCGGCGGGAGAGATACGGACGGGATTCAAACCATAGGGGTGGGGGTGAGTATCGATCTTCCTTTCTTTGACCGCAATCAGGGACGTATTGCCAAGGAGCGTGCAAGCCGTCAGCAACTGTTTGACGAGTATACCGCCAGATTATTCGAGACGCGTGCCGACATAGATCGGCTCGTAGCTGCCATCAAAGCCACGCGGCAGCAGCTCGCCGCCATCGATAAATCTTTGTCCACGGGGAAAGCACTTTTCGAGAACCTCAGCCGTGCGGCAGATGCCGGGCAGGTTGATATTTTTTCATACTACAAGGCGGTGAGTGCCTTCTATGACAAGCAAGTCCAACGAATTGAACTGGAACAAAGGATGATTGAGCTTGGTATTGCGCTTGAGATCGCTTCCGGGCGATACGGTCTCGTGAGTAAGGCAGGGCATACGATACAGAAGCCCGGACAGACGACCCGAATGGAGATGCCCAAATGAAACGTACAATAATCGTTGTATTTCTTATTGTTGCTGCTCTTGTGATCGTCGGCCCGTCTCTGTTGCACAAAGAGCTGGTCGACGCAAAAGATCCTGCCACGGGCAACCTCCCGCGCCGAGACATCATCAGAAATGCCCCTCCTGAGCGAAGAGCATTTGCCGAGACCCTCCGCTGGTTTGGAAAGGTGAAAAGCAGGAATAGAACGAGGGTCATTGCCATGGAGACAGGGAGAATCGTTTCCATAGCCGCCAGGGATGGGGTTCCCGTGGCAAAAGGCGACCTCCTGTTTACGATTGGGGGGCCGTTGGTCGATAGTCGGCTGGAGGTTCTCCAGAACCAATCAGCCACTTTGCGAGAGCGCATTACACTTGCGGAGCAAATGGTGAGAGTCAAGCGCGAGGCTGTCTCGCGGAAATTCGCGAAACGTGAGGAACTTACAGTGGCCGAAGACGCCCTGGCCCGCCTTAAGGCCGAAATGGAATCCGTCAAGCAGGCGATTCAACAGTTGCAGGAGGCCACTCACATTCACGCCATGCATGGGGGTGTGTTCATCAACCGAAAGGTCTCTGTCGGTCAGGAAGTGCAAAAAGGGGATGACTTGGCCGAGATCATCTCACAAGACTCAATCTATATTGCAGCCACGCTTTTCCCGAAGCGTAGAGACGCCAAACTCGAAACAAAAAGGGCGGTTATCAATCTTCCCGAAGGAAGACAGATTCAGGGCACCGTAACCACTGTTCTGCCCCAGAGGACGGCCGAAGGAGCGACCGTGGTCTGGATTGAAGGTCCTGATCTGGATTCAGCACTCAGCCCTGGTCAAACAGTGGCAGGAACGATCATCCTTTCAGAACATGAAAAAGCGCTCGCCGTTCCCCAGGACGCCATAGTACGGGACGATGAAGAGCGGGCTTATGTATTTATCAAAGGTTCCTCCGGCTACCGCAGGCAGCCAGTCAAGACCGGCATCATCGCAGGAGGCTGGGTTGAGATTGTGTCCGGAGTGAAGGCCGAGGATGAGGTTGTCGTACAGGGGGCATACGAGCTCTTCTACCAGGATTTCAACAAGACATATAAGGTGGCGGACTGATGCGATCCGTACTTCGCCTGGTCGTAAACAATCCCATAGCAACAGTGCTCATGGTCATATTCATGGCCCTTGCCGGCATTTACTCGGCCAGGCACATGTCGGTTGACCTCTTCCCAAATCTCGATATCCCCGTCGTTAATATCATTACCCATTACGCCGGAGCTTCGTCGGAAGATATGGAACTGCTTGTTTCCCGACCGATAGAGAACGAGATACGAAGCATTCCCGGCGTCAAGCGGGTTGCCTCGACATCGGTCCAGGGCATCTCGCAGATAACCGCGGAATTCAACTGGGGGACAACTATCCGCGATGCAAGGCAACTTGTTCAAGCGAGACTGGCGCGGCTTGGAGGGCGCCTGCCCGTCGGCCTGACCCCGCGTCTTGAGAATATCGGCACTACCCTCCAGGAGGTTTGCGGTTACGTGATATACGGCGGTGGGGACATGGTGACCATCCGGAACATCGTTCGCCATGACCTTGCCGGTCGCCTTATGAGCGTTGATGGCGTTTCGTCGGTCGAAGTGCTCGGTGGCGACAGAAGGGCTTTTTACGTGGAGATTAAACCAGAAGCTCTGCTCCGACTTCAAATCACCGTAGATGATGTCGTATCTTTATTGAAACGTCACAACATATCGGCGGTGACCGGATACATTGACCAGTCAGGACGGGAATACCTGGTCCGCGGCGATGCCCATCTTAAAACTATCGAGGATATCCGGGAGCTTCCAGTCAGAAACGATGGAACGAGGCCGGTTCTTCTCGGGGATGTGGCCAAGGTCTTCGAAGGACGAGCCCCCAGGCATTACACGGTTCATGGAGACGCTGTGCCGGCAGTAGCGATGATTGTTCGGAAACAGCCGGGGGCAAGCACGATTCGCGTGGTAACCGGAGTTGATGCCGCGCTTACCCAGCTTAAAAGCCTCCTTCCAGCAGGAGCGCGCGTCAAGAAATTCTACGATCAATCAGAAATCATCAAGGAATCGCAAAACGAGATTGTGAATGACCTTGCCATCGGTGCCCTGCTGGCCGTCCTGGTCCTCTATTTCTTTCTTGGCTCGCTCCGACCGACCATGATCGTGGCTATTACCATCCCCGTCACGTTTCTTGCCACGGTCGCCATCATGAAATGGCTGGGGATGAGCTTGAACGTGATTACAATGACGGCCCTGACGTTGGCCATCGGTATGATCGTAGATGATGCTATCGTCGTAGCCGAGAATATCTTTCGCCATGCCCAGTCGACCACAAAGGCGGACGAGGCAAGTATCGAAGGCGCTTTTGAAATTGCCGGACCAGATGCGTCAGGGACGTTCACCACTGTGGCCGCGTTTGTTCCGCTTGTCCTGATGACAGGACTTGCCGCGCTTTTTATGCGTCCCTTCGGCTTGACGATCAGCGCGGCTCTCATTGTCTCTTTGCTCCTGTCCCTGACGTTAGTGCCGGCACTTTTCAGTCGGATGAAGACCATTTCTCTCATCAGGAATGATTTCCTTGGCGCACAGTTGCTCGCACGATTGGATGCGGCGCTTCAGGCTGTCTTGCGGCTCTCTTTCCGGCGCAAATGGCTTGTCTTGATCGTGGCATTCCTATCCCTGGGAATGGCTGGACTGGCTGCCTTCCTGGGCAAGGCTTCGGTCCTTCCGCCCATCGATGAAGGGGCCATACTTATCGAGTACGTCATGCCACCCGGTACGTCCCTCAAAGAAAGCAATCGGATAGGAGATAATCTTGACCGGATCGCCTTGGCCGACAAAGATGTCTCATGTGTTTACAGGCGGACAGGTTCTCCTGGCGGTGGCTACCAGATTGAAGGAGTGAACAAGGGAGAATTACTTGTTAAGCTGAAACCCAAAGGAAAGCGAACCAGGTCAGTCGGGGAAATCATTCGCACTCTGAAAGAATCCTATTCAAAACTAAGTGGCGTGGTATTCCTTTATCATCAACCGACACAGGAAAAAATCGACGAGAGCTTCTCTGGGTTACCCGCTCTTTTCGGGGTAACCATATACGGTACCGACATGAACACGCTCATTGCACTTGCCGACAAGGTGGAAACCGTGCTCTCCAGAGAACCCTCCGTTTCCAACGTGGTGAACAACACCAAGGTAAAAGTCCCGCAGATAGACGTGCGGATAAATTACCCATCCCTGGCACAGTATGGAGTAGATGTTGCAACCGTCCTGAGTACGCTTGAATCAGCACGTTTTGGACTCGAAGCAACCCGGATCATCCGGCAAAAGGAGGACGTTGCCGTATTGGTAAGGATGGATGTCTCCGCGCCCTTCGATATTGAGCGCATCAAGCAACTGCCGGTTAAAACCGCTCGTGGGGAGTGGCTGCCGCTGGAACGTGTTGCCGAAGTAAGAGTCAGTCATGCACCTTCAGCCATTACCCGGTTGAATGGGCAGCGGCAGATCACGCTTCTGGCGGAAGTGGAAGGTAACATCCCATCCGTGGTCAAAGAGTTGCGGCGACAATTTGCGTCCATTGATCTTCCGGAAGGGTACAGCATTGATTTTACCGGCCAATATCATGTGCTTATCGAAACAGCAATTGAACTGGCTCTTGCTGTGCTGTCTGCCATGGTATTGATCTATCTGATCATGGCGATGCAGTTTGGTTCCTGGCTCCAACCCCTTATCATCCTGGTAACAGTTCCCCTGTCGCTTGTCGGTGCCCTGATAGGTTTGTTTTTGACTCGGCAGGGTATAGACGTATCTGTAGGGATGGGGACGGTTACACTGGTGGGAATTGCCGTCAACAACGCTATCGTCCTTATCGATTTCGCCAACAAGGAACGTGCTTCCGGCAAGGATATTACAGATGCTTTGCTTTCCGCCGCCTCCGTCCGCCTGCGCCCCATACTGCTTACAACGCTCACGACCATTGCTGCGTTATTGCCGACCGCGATAGGAACAACCGTCGGATCAAAGATTTTTCAACCATTTGCTATTACTGTTATCAGCGGATTGGCAGGAGGGGTAATGGCGACATTGATTATTATCCCAACCATTGTGCTTGCGCTACCGCATTATCGCTTGATAAGGCAGAATGGATAGGCATGTCCTGACACCAGCGCAGCCATCTGTGGAGCGCTTCTTGGCGCTGTGTGCGGTCGGGACGCGATTCCCGCCCAAAATGGACCGAACGCTTACTGAACTGCCGCCCTGTGGCCGGACAGGCGCATGTGTGCCGTCCTCGTCCGGAGTGCTTCTGGCCGGTGGACGCTTTGGAGCTGGCGGAGCGTGATCGGCCAAAATTGCTCGGAGGATTCAGGTGCAGAGGAAATGTGACTCAACGCCGCTTCCGCCCCGTCAGGAACGGCTTGCTCTTTGATAACTCGTTGAATTACGAAGGCTTACGGCTTGACAGCCGAATGGAGAAGGGTTATGAAGAGGGTTGCAAGCGGGGAGCCAGATTTCAATCCGCCGACTCTGGCGGTTCTTAGTTAACGCGAGACCCCGTCGGGATGACCCGGCGGGGTCTTTGCTTTTCTCCTTGATTGACTCGGGCCGTCCCTGACCCTCGCCCCTTGCGGGGCGCGCCTTCGGCGCGTCCAAATCGGCTCTCCTGCCGATTTGTCACGCGGACTTACGGCCCCGCGTACATCCCCCTTGATTCTCCGGTTCGAGATGAAGCGCGTGGGGTCCAAGCGCAACCCCCACGGTTGCAGGCGCAACCCACGCATATCCTCTTCGAACTCTCCGATTCTCCGTTTCACAGCCCGTCTTGTTTAACAGCCAGGTTGCAGGCGGGGTACCCACCCGACGTTTCGAACTCCCCTCCGGTAGGTAACCCAGCGAAGGCCGGCGCCGCGACCGGCGGCCCGGCCGAGTTTCCGGACGACACCGCAAAGGAAGGAGACACGGCATGCCGGCACGTGCCCGGGGGGCGCGTTCCGGCGGCGGTGCTGGAAGGCATCCTGGCGGTGCGCCGCTGCGGCCTCACCAACATGCTGGACCGGCCGGTGGTGGCGGACCTGGCGGAGAAGCTCGGCTTCCCCGAGGCCGCCCGCTGGATCGAGACCCACCCCAGGGACTACGCCGAGGGCGTGTTCCGGGGCTTCGAGGCCGAAGAAGGAGGTGGGCGCTGATGTGCGGGCTGGCGGGCGTCATCTTCGGGAAGAAGCGGCGGCGCGCCGAGGAACGAGATCACCTGGCGTGGCTCTTCACCCGGCTCCTGGTCCTGAGCGAGAGCCGGGGCCCCCACGCCACCGGCGTCGCCTGGCTCAACCGCGACGGCGAGCACCGGCTCTTCAAGCGACCCGTACCGGCCGGGCAGTTCGTCACCGACAAGGCGTTCCAGGAGGTCCTGGCCGGGATGGACAACAGGGCCACGCTCCTCGTCGGCCACACCCGCCGGCGCACCCGCGGCGACGAGCGCATCAACCGAAACAACCACCCCATCCGCGCGGGGGACGTCATCGGCACCCACAACGGCACCATCTACAACGCCGACCGCCTGTTCCGGAGGCTCCGGCTGCGGCGCTTCGCCGAGGTGGACAGCGAGCTCCTCTTCCGACTGGCGGACCGTGCCTTCCGGGACGAGACGCCGGACCTCGAGCGCTTCAAGCGCGACCTGGCCCTGTGCCGGGGGCAGATCACCGCCGTGCTGGCCTCCCGCCGCCAGCCCGGGACGGTCCTGGTGCTCAAGGGGAACAAGCCGCTGGAACTGCGCATCCACCGGCGCCACCGGGCGGTACTCTACGCCTCGGATCCGGCCTTCCTCGACGCCGTGCTGGCCGACGAGCGCGGGTGGCGGCCGCTCCCGCTGGAGTCCATGACCATGCTCGTGTTCAGGCACGAGAGTCTCATGGAGTTCTCCAGGGAGTCGTTCACCTTCATCGCCCAGGGAAAACGGGGGAAGGCGCCGTGACAGAGAGCCGCATGAACCGGAGAGAATCACCCATGAACCCCAATGACAATTCGGCAGGAGAGTCGAATTGGACGTGCCGAAGGCACGCCCGAAGGGCGCGAGCCACGGACGGCGAGCGTCAACCCCCGAAGGAGAACACAACCGGGCTCCTGAGACTCTTCGTCTACGGGACCCTCAAGCGGGGCTACTGGAACCACGAGCGGTTCTGCCGGGGCGTCCTCTCCGTGGAGGAGGCGGTCGTCCGGGGCCGCCTGTACGAGCTGCCCTCCGGCATCCCGGTCCTGGAGGTGCCTGAGGCGGACGTCCTGGCCCACGGCACCGCCGACCCGCTCGCCGACGTGGCCACACAGGCGCGCCTGGCCGCGGAGTTCGCCGCACGCGCCGCACACCCCGAGCCCAGGGAGACAAATCCGCAGGATGGCGGATTTGGACGTGCCGGAGGCACGCCCGAAGGGCGCGAGCCATGGATGGCGAGCGTCAACGGCGCCCCGGGCGGCCGCTGGGGCCCCGTGTACGGCGAGCTCCTGACCTTCGACGATCCCGAGACCCGCCTCCCGGCCATCGACCACCTCGAGGGCTTCCTGCCCGGCGGACCCCGCCTCTACAGGCGTGTGCTGGTGCCGGTGAAACTCGACGGCGCCGCTTTTCCGGCATGGCTCTATGCGGGTCAACCGGCGCGCTCCGACCGGCTGCTCCTGCCATTCGGAAGCTGGCCGCCGTGACCCATCGCGTGGGAGCACGCGCGGATTTCCCTTGCCTCTGCCTTGCGAATGTTATATCATAAGCTATTATATGCGGGCGGAGGCCCGGGTCCGCGTCCCGAACGAGAGGTGCACCGAATGGACACAGAAGCTCGGAAATTTGCGGCGCTGGTGAAGGAGATCCGGCGACAGCTGGCTCTGAGCCAGGAGGATCTGGCCCGGCGGCTCGGCGTCAGCTACGCCACCGTCAACCGCTGGGAAAACGGTCAATCCAAACCCTCGAAACTCGCCAGGGCGCAGTTCGACGCCTTCTGCGAGAAGATGAGCAGCGAGGGCAAGTTGGTGCTTCCGGAGGAAGGGCGCGGATGAATGTGGGGCACAGAAAACAAGTCCTCCTTCTACCTCTCGTCACGCCTCGACTCCGCTTTCTGGATTCGGCGCACCTCGAATTCGCCGGCCCGGCAGTATCGAAGAGGACCCGGTAGGTATGCGTGTGGGCAGCAAGAAAAAAGGAACCAGCGTCCGAGTGGGATTGGACGCAGGTAGCATGGACATGAGCAAACTGTCCGACGCAGAACTCGTCCGCCTTCGGGTCTCGGTGGAGACAGAGATGAAGCGCCGGGGCCTGGCATTCGAGATCGGTCAGATAGGCGAGGAGATCGCTATCGACTACTTCAACAGTACTCCTGGGCTTCCAAATCTGCAGCATGCACCCACAGGGACCAAGAACGTGGATGCGTTATCGAGAAACGGGGACAGATATTCCATCAAGACCATAATGAGGGCCAAGAAAACGGGAACCATATATCCCGACCCCTCCGATGAAAACAAACAACTGTTTGAATACCTCCTCGTAGTCAAACTGAATAATTCGCTGTCCCTTGAACGGTTGTATTTGTTCCACTGGGAGCAATTCGTGGAGTTGCGTCTCTGGGATAAGCGCATGTCAGCATGGTACCTGAGTTGCTCGAAGAGAACCCTGTCGCAAGGAGAGCTGTTGTATGAACGGGGAGCATAAGCCCACTTTCATCGACTTGTTCTCCGGGTGCGGAGGCCTTTCCCTGGGCTTTCTCCAGGCCGGTTACCGGTGCCTTCTTGCTGTCGACCAGGATCCAAATTCCGTCCATTGCTACAACCTGAACCTGAAAGGGGACTCCGATAGAGGCGCCGTCCAGGAAGACCTGAGCAGACTCTCTTCCACCGATGACGTGCGTGCTTTTCTCAGCCGCCACGGGGTTGAGCCGGCATCGTGTGACGTGCTCATCGGTGGCCCGCCTTGCCAGAGCTTCTCGGTTGTGGGCCGCAACAAGATACGTGCCCTTATGGAATCGGGCGGTGACCTCAAGGTCTACTGGAGGAAGAAGAACCGCGAGAGAACCATGCTCTTCGAGGTCTATGCCCTGTTCCTGGAGGTGCTCGCGCCACGCTGGTTCCTTTTCGAGAATGTCCCGACTATCCGTAGCCACGAAACATTCGAGGCCATCATCAACCGCTTCGAGAATCTGCACGATGATGACGGCCGTCCCATGAAATACAGGCTCATCCACAATAACTACCTCGCCTCGAAATACGGCGTGCCCCAGGATCGCCGTCGATTCGTTCTCGTCGGTTACCGCGAGGATCTCGGAATCGAAGGCTGGGAACCGCCGAAAGAGAAGCCGACGGTTACGGTGTCAGCTGCCCTTGATGACCTGCCCGAGGTCCCTCACGGGCATCGGGAACGGGAGATGCGGTATTCGTCGTCCCCTGCAACCGCCTACCAGCGCCTCATGCGCGCCGGTAAGCCGAGGGAACTTCGCGGTCGCCTGTTCGACCATATCTGCCGGTGGCACAACCCCGATGACGTGGCCCTTTTTGCACGCATGAAGCCCGGGGCGCGGTTCGCCGATCCGGACGTGCAGAAAGCCATACGGGAAATCAACCCGCGCCACAAGCTCATCAAGTATTCCACGGACAAATTCAAGGACAAGCTCCACAAGCTGGATCCTGAACGGCCAGCCTGGACGGTGACCGCCCATCTCCAGAAAGACTGCTACAAGTTCATTCATTACAGCCAGCCCCGGACAATCACGGTGCGGGAAGCCGCAAGGCTCCAGAGTTTTCCCGACTGGTTCAGGTTCGAAGGTCTGTCGATGGTCGCATCGTTCGGACTGATCGGTAATGCGGTACCTCCGTTGATGGCTCAGGCATTTGCGGAGTCCTTCGCCGAGGCTGACGCTGGATTATTTGTCCACGAACGCGAACGCCTCGCTTCAAGGAAGGTTTATAGTTCGACAGCGTGGTGAAGAAGTTATGGTCCACAGTCCACCTTGGGAGCGCGACGAATTGATCTTGGCCCTGGACCTCTACTTTCGGGTGGGGGCTCGGGTCGACATGCGCCATCCCGAGATAATTGCTCTTAGTGGCATACTGCGCAGCTTGCCAATTCACCCGCCTGCTATCAGAAACGAGAACTGCCGTTCCGCAAGTGCTGTGCACCTCAAGCTTCAGAATTTCTTGGCGATTGATCCAGAATACCATGGGAAGGGATTGACCCATGGGGGACGAGCCGAGCGTGATGTGTGAAAGGAGTTTTCCGGAAACAAAGTTCTCTTGGCGAAGCTGGCAAAGATAATTACGGAAACGGCAAATAATCCACCGGAACCGGCTCTGCGTGATGCAATCGTGGAGGAGGAGACGTTCCCGGAAGGACGGATGATTTATCGTTTGCATAAGATGCGAGAACGAAATGTTCGTCTGGTCCGGAAACTGAAGGATAGATGGCTGAGCAAACACGGAACACTGTCTTGTCAGGTATGTGGATTTGATTTCCAAAAGACATATGGAGAACTTGGGCGCGGCTATATTGAATGTCACCACAACATTCCTGTATCTGAACTGTCAGCGGAGAGCCGGACCCGCCTGGGTGACCTTGCTCTCGTATGTCCCAATTGTCACCGGATGCTTCATCGCAAACGCCCATGGATATCGGTAGCTTCGCTTTCTGAAATAGTCGCTCGACAGCGGGGAGGCGGACAATGACTGTTGAGGAGGCCAGGCAACGTATCGTTGAGTTGCTCGGACTTGAGCTGCTCGGACCGGTGGGCGGGGAAACGGAAGAACTGTCAGAGGCCCCGACTTCACGCTATCTGCTTGGCATGCTCGCACCGGTTGGTACCGGCATAGATCCCGAAGAAGATGACGACGTGGAAACCCTCGAAGAGGACGAGGAAACGGGAGAAGCGGAACGAGGCGCACCTCTTGGGCAGTCATTGAACCCTTCGTCCATAGGAATGTCCTTCCTCGTGAGCGAGGAGGTTCAGGGGATACGCGTGAAGGCCCGCTGGGGCAAGTATTCCCGCATCGGGAAGGAGGAAGGGGGAAGCACAACCGGCAAATGGAAGAGAGCCCCGGTGTCCTTCGAAGCCACCATTAATGTATCAACAGCGGGTGGCAGGCATCGCATCGAGTGCCCTGATGAACCAGGGGTGTGCATCGAATGGATAGTCCACGAGCAGAAGGGGTTCCGGGCCGTCAGCGTGTTCCTGGTCAACAGGAAAGAAGTACCCGATACCCGAGGCCGCAAAGACGATTACTGGCTTTTCCAGCCCGTGCTGGAGGTGACGGGTACGGAGGAAGGAAGCCATCCCTTTCTTGCCAGACATCTTGATGTCGGCAGGATGGGTGACGCTGATGCTGCCAGCAACGCATTGCTTTTCAGGAACACCCTGGAGTTCGCGGTCGGGCACGGAGTGGCAGTCGAATGGAACCACGTGGACAGCGGACGGGCAGGACTGCTGCGCACAGCCCTGATACCCTCGGCGGAAGTGCCCAGGGTCGTATCCCTGGAAGCCGGAGGGGACGCCAATCTCTTCATGGAGGATCTGGCAAAGGCCGAAAGCGGCTCCGCGATCAGCGAGATGCTGATGCCGCTTATCGAGGGTTACGAGGAATGGATCGAACAGAATGAAGCCCGTATCGCCGGACTTCCCGGCCATTACCAGGCGACAGGGCGGGAACACCTCAGATCGTGCCGCGAAGCCGTCGAAAGGATGAAGGCCGGCCTGGAACTCATCCGCGAGAACGCCATGGTTCTCGAGGCATTCAAGTTCGCCAACGAAGCCATGTACCTCCAGCGGATCCATTCGACGCGCGCTGTGGCCTCCAGGGAAACGGGTGGGGATCTGCCCGGCCACACGCCCAGACCGGAATGGCGGCCGTTCCAGATGGGATTCATACTTCTGAACATCCGCGGGATCGTCGATCCATCCCACGAGGACCGCCGGATTACTGATCTCTTGTGGTTCCCTACCGGCGGGGGGAAGACGGAGGCCTATCTGGGCCTTGCCGCATTTGTCTTCGCTCTCCGCAGATTGAGAGGGGACGTCGAGGGCATGAGGAGTGATGCAGGCACCGCCGTCCTCATGCGTTACACGCTCCGGTTGCTCACGGTCCAGCAGTTCCAGAGGGCCTCCACGCTTGTCTGCGCCTGCGAAATCATCAGGCGCCGCGACCCGGAGCGCTGGGGGAAGGAACCTTTCCGCATCGGCTTGTGGGTCGGCCGCGGGACCACCCCGAACAGTTTCAAGGATTCCGAGATCGCTTTGTCGGATCTTGCGCGGAACAATGCCGCAACAACCGGGAATCCTGTCCAGCTGGTATCCTGCCCGTGGTGCGGCAACACCATTACCCATCGCAACTTCAGGGCGGATCGTTCCGTGGAAAGGACACTCGTCGGATGCGGCAATCCGGAGTGCGATTTCACATTCCGTAACAGTTCCGGCGAGGGGCTCCCGGTGGTCGTTGTCGACGAGGAAATCTACAGGCTGGTGCCTTCGCTCGTGATAGCCACGGTCGACAAGTTCGCCAGGATGCCATGGAAGGGTGAAACCCAGGCGCTTTTCGGGAACGTCGACAGGTATTGCCCGCGGCACGGATTCCTCAGTCCTGCGGAGCCGCACCCCGGCCAGCACAATGCCGTTCGCGGACTGGAAGCCGTGAAAGTGGAACCCTCGTCGGGATTGCTTCCCCCCGAACTGATAATCCAGGACGAGCTTCACCTGATCTCCGGTCCTCTTGGAACCCTGGTAGGTCTCTATGAGACGGCCGTGGACTGGTTGTGTAGCTGGAGATCGGGAGACCTTGTTGTCCGTCCGAAGGTCGTCGCTTCGACGGCAACCATCCGACGGGCAACAGAGCAGGTCAAGAACCTCTTCAACAGGCAGCTCAGGGTGTTCCCTCCGCCAGGTCTCGACGCGGACGACTCATACTTCTCCAAGGCCCAGCCGCTCGAGAATGCTTCCGGGCGACTCTACCTCGGGATCTTCTCGCCAGGGAAAAGCATGAAGACGGCTCTGGTCCGGGTCTATGCGGTCCTGCTTGCTGCAGCGCGGACGGTCTTCAAGGAGAACCCGGAAGCCAGCGATCCGTACATGACTCTCGTCGGGTATTTCAACAGCCTGCGCGAGCTGGGGGGCGCCCTCCGCCTTGTCGAGGATGACGTCCGATCCCGGCTCAAGTTGCTGAACACATATGGATTCGAGCGCAGGCTGATCTACGAGACCAGGGAACTGACGAGCCGGATCGATTCTTCCGAGATCCCCTTCCTTCTTGGCCGTCTCGAACTGCCATTCCAGCCGGAACGTTCGAGTCCATACCCCATCGATGTGCTCCTGGCGACAAACATGATCTCGGTGGGCGTCGATGTGGACCGGCTGGGACTGATGGTGGTGGCCGGACAGCCGAAGACGACATCCGAATACATCCAGGCCACAAGCCGGGTTGGACGTCGATATCCTGGACTGATCGTCACCGTCTACAAATGGTCCCGTCCGAGAGATATTTCGCACTACGAGAGATTCGGTATCTACCATGCCACCCTCTACAGGCATGTAGAGGCCACAAGTGTAACGCCGTTTTCCTCCAGGGCCAGGGATCGGGGGCTTCACGGGGCGATGGTTGCCATGTGCAGGCTGGGTGTTCCGGGCATGGAACAGGAGGATGGAGCCGGAAGATTGTCGAGGAGTTCACCTGAAGTAGCCGCGATTGTCGAGACCATCTTGTCGAGAGTACGGGATCTCGATCCCGGCCGGTCGGACCTCCAGGAAGCCGTGAGGAGGGAACTCGATGCCATCCTTGACGAGTGGGTCGGGGCAATCGGACGAGGCAACCTCCGGTACTCCTGGGAAAACCCGTACAGGAAACCGCCGGAAGGTTCTGCGATGCTGCTCCAGCCAGCAGGAAGCGAGGGGGATGGCCTCTGGCAGACCCCTACATCGCTGCGTGAGGTGGAACCTGGTGCAGCACTCTACCTTCTGGAGGAGTGACCAGGATGAGCACCATCGGGGATATAAGGCCAAGCCAGATAATAACGACCTTCGGACCGGGCTCCATCGTGGACCTCCGGACACTTTCCGTGATTATCGCGGGACTGGACTACTGGAACCCGCTTGATGAAGAGTTGATAGATGAACCCCGTTTGCTGCGAGCCCTTGGCAAGCATGCATTCTATCGTCCTGCCTCGCGAGTGGACCATCGCGGGCGACCCGTCGGTGGCGTTCCAACGATCATATTTCCGGCCTGGCTGGTTTGTCCGCGTTGCGGACGTCTCGCACCGTGGCAGGAGTTCGTCTGGGAACAGAAAAGACAAAGATTCCTCTGCAAGGAGACGCGTTGTCCTGGAAAAGGGAACGCCGTAGCTTTTCCCTCCCGTTTTATTGTCGCCTGCGCGAATGGCCATCTCGATGATTTCCCGTGGCTGACCTGCGTTCATGGAGGTCAGGCCCAGGACTGCCAGGGCCCCCTGAAACTCGTGGATCGCGGGCTTTCCGGCTCTATTTCCGATCTGCTCGTTGTGTGTGAAGGTTGCGGAGCCAGGCGTCCGATGGGACACGCGTTCGGTGAACAGCGGGCTGCGGCCATCGGACCCTGCACGGCCCGCAGACCATGGCTGGGAACGGATGATGTGGACCCTGATGGATGCGACGCGGAGCCGAGACCGCTTCTCAGAGGAGCAAGCAATGCGTGGTTCCCGGTCCTGCGCAGCGCTCTCTCCATACCACCGTGGGTCAATCCTGTCCAGGAAGCCGTGGGCAAATATGAAAGGCATATGATCAGGCTCGACTCCCTCGAGAAGGTGGAGATGTTCCTTGAGCTGGGGAATTACCCCGAACTGGAGCGATTCACGGCGGAAGAAATCTGGTCTGCCCTCCAGGAGAGGAGGAATCGCACCCTTCGCACGGTGACAGATTTGCTGTGGGAGGAGTGGCTGGCCTTCCGGCAACCTTCGGCGGGTACAGGGAAAACCGAGTTCGAGACGAGGCAGGTGGATCTGCCTCCGGGACTGGAACCGTGGCTTGCGCGCGTCGTCCAGGCAACGCGTCTGCGGGAAGTCCGCGCCATTCTCGGCTTTACCCGCATAGATGCCCTGGGGGAGCCCGGCGACGACAGTGCAGCAGAGATCAAGATAGCTCCACTGAGCCGCAGACCCATGGACTGGCTTCCTGCAGTGGAGACCAAGGGCGAAGGGATTTTCATCGAGTTCCACGAGGACGCCCTGAGGACCTGGGAGAACCGTGATGACGTGAAAACGCTTTCTGGGAATCTCTCACGCATATACGCCTTGTGGCGCAAGGAGCGGGGACTACCTGATGCGGCGTTCCCGGGAATACGGTACGTTCTTCTGCATTCCATAGCCCACATGCTCATCAGGCAGCTGTCGCTCGACTGCGGCTATTCCGCGAGCTCCATCCGGGAACGGATATATTGTTCATCGAACCCCGACAAACCCATGGCTGGTATTCTTCTGTATACAGCGGTGGCGGATTCGGAAGGCAGCCTTGGTGGTCTGGTGGAACTGGGGGAGCCGGATCGTTTTGGCCCGCTTATGCGGGCGGCTCTCAGGGGTGCAACGGTATGCTCCTCGGATCCGCTCTGCGCGGAACACCGGGCAGAAGAGCACGGGATCCTGAACGGGGCAGCCTGCCACGCCTGCCTGATGGTGTCGGAAACGTCGTGTGAGCGCGGGAACAGATTGCTCGACCGCAATCTGGTGGTCCCGACATTCGCGGGTTCCTCGCTTGCCTTCTTTCCGGAATCCCTGTGTGGAAGTCCTGACGGAGGGCCTGATTCATGAGTTCCCCGGGAATCAACGGCCTCCGGCATTTGCTCGCCGAGTTCTGGTCGACGGATAAGGGCCTCATCGACAAGATCGCCTCCGCACTCGGTGACGGTACGCTCGAACCAGGAACAAGTCCTCTTGTCCTGCGACGCATTGCCGACTCGAACGCCATGCTCGAGAACAGGCTTGCCCTTCTTCTGGAGGAATGGAGCAAGGCCGGCGGGCAGGAGGTCATCCCGGGGACATGTCTCGCCCTCTGTCTTTTCGCCGTTGCCGAAGGTGCCCGCCTTGCGAAACGCAAAGTGCCGAGCGTCGAAATGGTCTGGACAGGTCCTGTAGTGCCGGGTTCAAGGGCACGTTCCACAGCGGAGGTCATCCGGGGGATCATCGACCGGACGCGCGACCATCTCCTGGTAGTTGGCTATGCGCTTACAGCGAAAGACTTGGTCAGGCGGTTCTCCGAGGCCGCGGAGAGAGGTGTCAGGGTCACCATGGTTCTGCATGATGATCCCGCCAACGCGAAGCTGATGCGGGAGACCTGGCCGGCGGACGCCCCGGCTCCGAGGCTGCTCACCTGGCCGACCGGGGATCAGCATCCGATGGCCAAGCTGCACATCAAACTCGTCGCTTCCGATGGCCAGGCCATGCTTCTTACCTCGGCCAATCTGACCTGGCTGGGACTCTCGGAGAACATGGAGATGGGCGTCATGGTTGACGGGGAAGTCGTAGGCGAGTTCGTTCGCCATTTTGATGCTCTCGAGAAGGCAGGGATAATCGTGGAGATCGATGAATGACAGTCATCTGGTCATGAGGGCTCTGATGCCGGGAAAACAAGGATGAAACAGGGAACAAGAAAAAGCGGTTCGGCGAAGATGCGTCCCAGGGCCCGATTGATCGGGCTGATCGGGGACGAACTCATCAGCGACGAACCCGTCGCTCTCGTCGAACTTGTGAAGAACGCGTACGATGCCGACGCGACCCGTGTCGAGGTGCGTTTCGAGGGAAGCGACCCCGAGCGACCCGAGAGGATCGTGGTCGTAGACAACGGGACAGGGATGGATCTGGACACGGTTCTTACGGCGTGGTTCGAACCCGGAACAGTGGTAAAGCGGAAACAGGAAAGGTCACCGGGAGGACGACTCTATCAGGGCGCCAAAGGTATCGGGCGTTTCGCCGCAGCCCGGCTGGCAGAATCCCTGATGCTCGAGAGCAAGACGGAAGGCGCCGACGAGGGTGTTTTCGTCCTGCTCGAGTGGGGGCGGTTCGATGACGAGAGCTACCTCGATGAGATTACCATCGATTACGAACTGCATCCGCTTCCCGATCTGGAACGGGGAACCCGCCTGACCCTCGAAAAACTGCGGAAGGTCTGGGAAAAGGAGGATTACGAGGAGCTGCATGCCAGACTCTCCCGGCTCATTTCGCCATTCAACGATGTAACCGATTTCAACATTTTCCTGGACATCCCGGCACATCCCGAGTTCTCCGGTGAAGTCCAGCCTCCCGAGCTCATCCTGAAACCCAGGTACCTTCTCAAAGGAACGGTCGACGAGAAGGGCTTCTTCACGGGCGAGCTGCAGGTCGACGGCAAGCGGCACAGGAAGTTCCCGGGGCACAAGCTTGGCGAGAGGGATTCGGAACCGGTATGCGGTCCCTTCGAGGTCGAGATAAGGGCCTGGGACCGCGACCGGGAAGGCCTCGAGCCCATAAGCGAGCGGCTGGGCATGGGGATACGGGAGATCCGGCGTACGCTGGATACGTACTGCGGCGTGAGCATCTACCGCGACGGGTTCCGGGTCTATCCGTACGGGCAGAAAGGAAACGACTGGCTCAACCTGGATATCCGCAGCCGGCTGAACCCCGTCAAGAACCTTGCCAACAACCAGGTCATCGCCGCCGTGCGGATCTCCCGCGAGCACAACCCGGAACTGCGCGACAGGAGCACGCGCGAAGGGATGGTAATGAACACCGCCCACGCGGCCCTGGAGGAATGGTTCAAGGAAGTACTGTCCCTGCTGGAAGAGGAACGATATCGCCTGCGGCCGAGGAAAGAACGGATCGAGCGCACCGATCCCCTGTTCGAGGCCTTCGAGCTCAGGGAGACGGTCCAGCGCGCACGGAGCGAGCTCGGGAAGGACCACCCGGTAACTCGCCTGATCACGGAAGCCGAGCAACAGATCAAGGCAGGCGTCGAGAGGGTCCAGGAAGTCTACTCACGCCTGTTGATGTCTGCCGGTCTGGGTCACATGGTCGATATCGTGATCCACGAAATCGGGGCTCCGCTCGGGAAAATCAACAGGCAGCTTGCAGTGCTGGAAAAGGACCTGGAGAGGCTGCTCGACAATGAGGGCAGGAAGAAAATCACCCCCCGGCTCGAATCCATCAAAGGATGGCTGGAACAGATCCACAATCTCCGCCAGCGGCTGGAACCGCAAACGCCCGCCAAACGGGGACGCGCAACGACATTCAACGTGCGGGACGAGATAGAAGACAACTTCCGCCTTTACGAAGCTCTCCTCCAGAAACAGGGGATCAGGTACGAGATCATCGCCCCGCGAACGCCCGTCCGCGTCAAGATGTCACGCGCATGCCTCGGCCAGATCGTGGCCAACATGATCGACAACAGCATTTTCTGGCTCGTACGCGACAAAGGGGCCGGCCGCGGGGGGCATATCCAGGCCAGGCTGGAAACACTGGAGCATGGATTCCGGCTGCTGTTCTCGGACGACGGTCCGGGAGTGCCGGAGGAGGACCGCTCGAGGATTTTCGAACCGTACTTCAGCAGGAAACCGAACGGCATGGGGCTCGGCTTGTACATTGCCAGACTGGTTATCGAACCCTACGGGAAACTGGTGTACCGCGATGACTGCGGCCTCCCGGGGGCATGCTTCGAGGCAACATTCGAGCGGAGGGTCGGACGATGACGGATCACTGTATAACCCTCCACATCCTTCTCGTGGAAGATGACAAGGAGAACCTCGATCTCCTGCTGGAGACTCTGCCTGATTCCCTTGGCGAATATGGCCTCGAATGGGAACCTTGCAGCGACTTTGCCGAAGCGATGAAGCGTGTCGAGACGCGCCGGTACGATATGATCGTCACCGACATCTACAGGGACAGGCCCGGACACAAGAAGGGAATCGAAATAGAGGATGAAAAAGCGGGGGATATCATCTCCGGCATTCGCAGCAAACGGTTTTGTCCAATCGTAGCCTTTACCGATGGCTCCGCACCGCAGTCGTTCAAGGAAGGCCCGTTCGTCAAACTCGCGGACAAGAGCAGGGGTAACAAAGACATCGTTGCAAAGCTGGAGGAGCTATTGACCACTGGTATCCCTGGGATTGCCAGGAGGCTGCATGATGATCTTGATCGTGCAAGCGGGTCCTATCTCTGGGATTTCCTCGAAGGAAACTGGGACCGTTTGATCGGGAATGGTCTTGCCGAACCTTCTGTGCTGGAGCGGCTGGTCAGGCGACGTGCGGCCATGCAGATCGGACGGCTGGATCCAGTAGCTGATGACCCGGCGGAGGTCGAAACCGTCGAGGGCGTGGAATACTACATCCATCCACCGGTGTCGGACGAACTGCGGCTCGGCGAGATCCTGAGGCACAAGGGCGATGGATCGTTCCGGGTAGTTCTCACACCGCATTGTCATCTGGCGATCCAGCCGGGAAAGGAGGAGCCCCGTGCCGAATACATTCTGACCGTGAAAACCGTGCCAGCAAAAGAGTTGTTGAAAACATACCCTCCCCAGGGAAGCTCGGAGGAGAAGAAACTGAAATCCCTGGGAAGGATGATGCAATCCCCCGTGCGTGACAACAGATTGCAGCCCGAGGGGCGCTACTGGTTCCTTCCGGGATTCCTTGACATGCCCGATCTGTATTGCGACTTCCTTCAGCTTGAAAGCGTACCGTACAAGGATGCGCTTGATCGGCATGAGCGCTTCGCCGTACTGGACACTCCTTTCGCTGAGGCCTTCCAGTCCTGTTTCACAAGGTTCTACTCGGCAGTGGGACTGCCGGGGCTCGATCCAGCGAGGATGAAACACCTCATCGAGGAATGAGCATCTATCCCGCCCTTGCTACTTGACCGCTTCTTCTACGAGGCGTCTTTCTTCTGCATCAAGATCGAACAAATCAAACACGAGGCCGTTCAGCTCTGCTTCGAGGTGACTTTTATTTGCTGAGTGACAATGATTTCTGGATAACTCCTCAGAAATCTGCTCGAGTTTCCTCCGCAATTTAACCGATGGTGTAGGGATCGGGGTCTTCTCGAGGAATTGAGTCTTCAGACGCAAAAATCCTCCACGCAGAACAGTACATATTCCGCTCCAGAAGAACCAAATCAACTTTGCATTGAGCAATGCCAAGAGATAATAATCTTTTACCGGGATAGCGAAGGCCGTTGCATTCAGATAAGAGCCTGTGTCATCAATAGAGAAAGCACCGCGATCAGCTATTTCGATGTAGACGATTTTCGGGTTCTCGAAGGCCGGCACGTAAGCCCTTTGCGGCTGCTGAAGCTCGTACCAGGCATGAGCGTGGGATGTGGCACGAGCTTCGAGTCGTTTCCGGAATGGACGGAGGTACTCCAGGATAGCCGGGTATCGGTCTATCTCGATGCCGTGCCAGGTATAGATGAGCCACAGGTCCCGCGGTTCCGCCCTCCAGGGTTTCAGGTCCTTCCCTTCCAGGAACGGTTTCAGGATCTCCTCGCTTTTGGGGTCCTCGGCGATCAGGCGATCCCTGGTTGCCCTGTCCACCACGAATGCCTCGTTGAGGCCGGTCTTGATTCCGTAAAGTGGTGAGCCACAGTACTCCTTGAGAGGAATGCCGGCGCTGAGGATCTTCTCCCGCAGCCGCGCGATGCGCCTGTCCTCGAACCGCCAGGCCGCCGGATCGAGTTCCTTCTGCGGGACGAGGATGCCGACGGACTTGAGACGGCCGGAGAGGTCCGTGTCCTCGAGGGATTCCGCCTCGGCGGCGAGGATCTTGTGGTCGGATGCCGGCTCCCTTTTCTCCACAATGATGATCGCCGGGTACGTGGTCACTCCCCTGAAGACCTGCAGGTCGCCGAAATCGAGGAACTCCCGGCCAGCGGCCTTTTCCTGGAGGTACTCGCGCAAGGCTTTCCCGGATCCGGTCTTGAGCCATGTGTTCGACGAGATGAATCCCATGATTCCGCCTTCGCGCAGCAGCGTGCCGATCGCCCGTTCGTAGAAGTAGATGAAGAGATCGGCCCTGTCCGTGTGGCAGCGGTAATGCGTCTTGAGGTAGTGCTTGTACGGCTTGAGAAACTCCATCCGCACGTAGGGCGGATTGCCGAACACGGCATCGAATCCACCACATTCCCCGGTGAAGACGTCGGGGAACTCGAGCTCCCAGTGGAAGAATCTCTCCGCTATGGAGACCGCGGTCGCCGTGTTCCGCCAACGGCGATGCTTCTCGTCCAGAAGCGCCTTCTCGTCCTGGAACATGCACCAGCGGTACACTTCCCAGTCGTGCGGGGTGGGTACATCCACGACGGTGGTGTTGCCGTCCACGGGCCAGAACCAGAGGGCGCACCAGCCGTCGAACATTCTGCGCAGCCCCTGGAAGCCGGCATCGCGTTCCAGGGCCCGGTACCGCTCCTCCTTCGCATCCTGGTCGCGGACCGGCATCCTTTCGATCTCGTCGAGGATCCGGGAGGCGTGGGCGGTGACCGTCTCCATGTGTGGCGGCTCGCCGAACGGAAGGGGCCGGACCCCGGCCTTCTTCTCCCTTGCCTCCTTGATGATGAACCTGTGGAGAGCATTGAGCGCCTTCCTGGCATCCCTCGGGGCATTGTCCCGCTTCCAGCATGACCACTGGTCCCTCGCGGGGGCGTCGATATTGCCTGCGGGATATCTCTCATGTTCCAGCCGACCGGTACCGATGAGGGAATTCCCGCACTTGAGGCGGTGGTCCAGGAACGTGAACGGTTCGTTCTTCGAGAGTGTCGCCAGCCAGAGACTGACCTTCGCGAGCTCCACCGCAAGCGGGTTGATGTCCACGCCGTAGATGCACCTGTTGACGACCAGTCGCAGTGCGAGAGCCATCCGGTCATCCCTGTCCTCCGGGACCAGCTGTTCCTCGGGATGCCCTCTGGAGACCTCGCCTGTCACGGTGAGGCGTACATCAGGCTTGCCGGATTCGATCAGCTCCCAGCTCTCGACCAGTTTCTCGGCAAGGTAGCGACATGCCTGGACCAGGAACGCGCCTGATCCCATGGCCGGATCACACACATTGAGGGCGAGAATCTCCTCGGGTTTCCGCACACGGCGCGCTTCCCCATCGCCGTCATGCACGAGGGGTTCCAGCGTCCGCTCTATGATGAAGCGTGTGACCCACGCTGGCGTGTAGTACGTCCCTTGCCGTTTCCGGAATCCTCCCTGGCCGATGACATAGAGGGAGCCGGGTTCGATGATCCCTGGCCGTGCAAGAAAAGGCGCTACCTTCCGGACCCTTTCCGGGACAGGCTCGTCCCCGGAATCTTCCTCGTCGTCGACCTCAGGCGGAGGACTGTCGGTCTCGTCAGGCGGCCGCTGGTTTGCCAGTGCCCGGCGGATTGCAGCCGGCGTCTTTCCGGTTACCCCTTTCAGCCAAGCAATGAGGGCGTCACCCTCCAGGTCATCAATCTCGACAAGCGGTCGTATTGGCTGGCCCGGGGCATCGAAGACCACGCGCCAGCCGTCGTCACGTTCCCGGAGTTCCTCCCTGCCTTGCCAGAACCATTCCGGTTCCTGGCCCGCCCTCACAACCGTGGATTCGATCAGGCCTTCGTAGACATGCCCGATCTGTTCCACGTCGAGGGTCCTGTACGAGACCCGTTGCGGGATGCCCCGCCGCCCTCCGACCCGCGCGATTCGCAGTGCCTTCAGCAGTTGCCAGACCGTCTCGTTGGTGATCCTGGGAGGTTCCAGTATGTCCCCATCCTGCCAGGTGCTTCCCGGGCGTCTTCCTTCGAGAAACGGGAAGGCGTCGGGGTCGAACAGATGGCCGCCATAGGCGCGAAGATTGAGGTCGGGATCGTCGCAGCCGGCATGGATTATCCGGAACAAGGCCAGCAACCTGTCCCAGGCATCGAAACGCTGCCGCATCCCTTCCCGGTCGATCCGACGCTGGGCGGACAGTTCCTTCCAGAGGTGCACCACACCGTACGACTGGTCATAGAAGGGGTTGCCGTGGGGCAGGAGACGGTTCTCCTCCGCATACAGGAGGAAGACAAGGCGCATCATCAGGGTAAGGGAAGCCTCGAAAACGGTGGCCTCTGGTATTCCATCAAGCAATCGTCCCCCTGTTTCCCTGTCGGCGACGTCGAGAGCCCTGACGAACAGTTCAACCGCCTGGCCGACCTGCTCACCCAGCTGGTCGGTCACGTCGGCCTGGCGGTCCTGGCTCTCCCGGATAATCGCGAGCAGGCTCCTGTCCTCGGATTCGGTGAACCAGCGCCGGGCATCCAGCAGGCAGACAAAGGCATCAAGCGTCGGCAGACGATCAAGCCACGAGCGGGCGTCCCAGGTGACCGTGGCCATGGCCGCTCCCCGCGGAGCGTACACGAGCCTCCAGTCGTCACCGTTCGTCAGCAGCCCTATGGGAACATCGGTCTCCACCAGGAGACGGGAGAATTTCGTTGTGGGCGAGGCCCGCCAGCGACCGGTCTCGCTTTCAACCTTGTCGAGGTTCATTCCCCTGGGATAGACCGAGAAGAGCATCAGGGGGGAATCATCCAGGTCGACAAGCACGCGCTCCGGTGCCAACGTCTGGCCGAGCTCCGGGAGGACGACAACAAATCGCTCGCCCATCCGGGGACCTGTCCGCCAACGCGGTTCCTGCAACTCGAGGAGCTGCCCAAGGACAAATTCGATCCACTCGCGGTGGACGTCCGTGGGGATCATCCCGGGCCTCAGATTGTAGCGGTCCCATGCCTTGCGTAGCGATTTCAGCTTCGCTGGTTCCAGCCGGGGGAGTTCCCCGATCTTCTCCTCCAGGACCGGTTCGCTGAACATGAGCCCCGACATCTCCACCAGGGCCAGCCATTCGCTGTGTCGGCCCGCCGATGCCTGCCTGACGGATCCTCTGTGCCTCCTCATGTCTGCCGCACCTCCTTCTCGGGGAGAACATAAAGGAGTGCGACCGGAATGACGCGGCTGCTCCGGACCCGGTAACGGGCCTCGACGGCAGCCGGTTCGGAATCCCTGCCGGCCAGCAAGCGTTCAAGCCTCGCTTCGAGCCATTGCAGATCCTCTTCGAGTTGGGCTTTCTCCTGTCTGTCGAAATCGCCCACGTCGAACAGCTTCAGCTGTACGAACCCGTCGTCTGTTCCGGTGCCGAGCTTGTCGAGCCGGCGTCCCAGCTGCCGCAGCCGCGCTCTGACCTCGCGAATCCTTTCGTTGATCAGGCGCCGGACAAGCTTCGCCTCCTCCTTGTCCCGGTTACGAAGTTCGACGACGAGGCGACGGTGTTCCGCTTCGCGCAGTTCCCTGAACCAGCGCTGGAGCACGGGTACGTGCGAAGGGAAAAGCCGGCTGATCCGTTCCCGCAATGCATCCGGAGGAGCGGCATCAAGAGAGGGCAACCGGAGGATGGACGAGATGCGATCATCCGGGAAACGCTCCAGTTCCCCGGTCCACGTCATTCCACCTCCGACCGGCAGGATCACGTCGTGAAGTCTCCTGGCGTTCGCACCAGAGATGACCAGCCTCGCGAATGCCACAAGGACGGGAGTATCAAGGGCGTCCGAAGAGACCACCTTGCAGGAAACCCTGTGGAGACGCGGACCGGTCGTCGGGTCCATGGAGGCAGTCACGTTCCATAGCTGCCCCCGTAGCGTCATGAGTGCCCGGCGCATCAGGGGGTGCTCGAGATGCACTACCGTGGTCCTTCCCTGGTCGTCGAGTTCCGCGGTCTCGTGGTCGAAAACGAGCAGGCGCCGGCGACCGTTGTTGTCCTCTAATGAGTTCGACAGCTCCCTCCAGGCCGCCGGCAACTCGACGAGCCGCCACGCCCTGCCGGCGAAAAGCCCCTTTTCCACCGGTACGAGGGGACGTGCTCCGGAGAGCAGGAGTGCCTGGTCCAGGACACTCCGCAGCGATTCAGGGTTCACCCGGAGACGCTCGCGTGAGCTGACCACCCTGTCATGGATCTCGCGGATGCGTTCCCTCGTAATAATCTCGGCTGCAAGTTCCGTCTCGACGGTCCTGGAGTGGGCGTGATCCTCCGGACGCCGTCCAATCAGGTCCTTCGCCGGCGCCCTGCTGATACCAAGCAGTGTCTCCTCGACCTGGCGGGCAATGACATCGCCCACGCTGCCGAGATCCGCCCTGATCTGTTGCACCTTCTCGACCACAACCTCGAGGAACTGGCTGTCCGCATGATCCACCCATGAGAAGTGGTGTATGAACACTTCCCTGGCCCTCTGACCATGACGGTCCACCCGGCCGTTCCGCTGTTCCATGCGTATCGGATTCCAGGGGATCTCGTAGTGGATCAGACAGTTGCAATGGTTCTGGAGGTTCAGACCTTCCGAGGCGGCATCGGTGGCCACCAGGATCCTGACGGGATTCTCGTCGGGATGCTGCTGGAATGCCTGCTTTACGGCCTCCCGCTTGTCGTCCGCCATGCCGCCATACAACACCAGGACGCGATCCTTGTACCGATCCCCGGAAAGCAGCAGCTGGAGGTACTCGAGGGTGTCCTTGAATTCCGTGAAAATGATGAGCCTGCGGTTATTCCATCGGCCATGCGGACACAGATTGTCTTCTATCCAGGCGAGCAGCTTCTTCGCCTTTCCGTCCGGAGTGTAGGGTGAATCCAGTGCAAGCTCGCGCATCCTTTCGAGCAAGCGCCTCTCCTCCTCGGTGAGGGGGCGAAAGAGCCGAGGGGCCTGTTCCTGGACGGCGGTTTCGTTCTCCTCCTTGTCTCTGTCGTCGTCGATATCCTCCTGCAGGCGGTCGACCAGTCTCTTCATCATCCGGAAGTCGTCGCTGGCCTGGTCAGTCGTGGCCTGTCCCACGATCCTTGAATGCACCTCTATGCTTCTGGCAAAGGCAAGCGGAGAAGACAAGAGGCGCTTCTTCAACAGCGTAAGGGCGAAACGGGCAGCGAACTCCTCCTTGTGGCCCGCTCCCTTCAGCCTGGAGCGCGTGTAACGATCCAGGAGATCGTGGAGCTCCCGCTCCTTCGTACCCATGACAACTTCAAGGGGAACGACGCGCCTTTCCGGGAATCGTTGTTCCCCGAGAGCGGCGTTGATGTCCGATTTCAGACGCCTCACCATCACGGCCCGGACCTGCTCGGGAGAGGGAGGGATTGTTCTGGCGAAGCGAAGTGGATCCAGCAGTTCGAGCAATGCGGCAAAAGACTCGGTGAATCCATTGTGAGGCGTGGCTGTGAGGAAAAGGCGATGCTCGAAATAGGGTGCAACCCGGCGCACCATCCTTGTGCGGTCGGAATCCTCCACATACTTTCTGCGTCCCGATGGTGCGACGTTGTGGGCCTCGTCGATGATCAGGACATCCCACATCCTGATGCCTCGAGAGGGGCCAATCGCTCTCACGCACTCCTCGAACTGCCGCAGGGGTATGTCCCGCTTGATATAATCTATGCTGGCAATAAGCCGGGGATAGGAGGCCCACGGGTTCACATCTATCCCGTGCTCCCGGCGAAGATTGAGAAGGTACTTGCGGTCCACGATCTCGAAGTGCAGGCCGAACTTCTCCGCCATCTCGTCCTGCCATTGTTTCTGGAGGCTTGCAGGGCAAAGGATCAGTATCTGCCTTGCCCTCCTTCGCGAGATCATCTCCTGGAGTACCAGACCGGCTTCCACCGTTTTCCCGAGCCCCACATCATCAGCAATCAGAAGAGTGACGCGTGGCATCTCGAGGGCACGGACAACCGGCTCCAGCTGGTAACTCTCGAGCTTGACGGCTCCCCTGAACGGCGCGTGGAGCGAAGGGCCTTCCACGACTGATGTGCCTGCCCACTCGACTGCCCTGAGAAAGGCCTCGAAGCGGGCTGGCGGATCGAACTGATCTGGATAAGGAAGGGTATCAGCCTCGAGGACGACAGGCGCGGCTTCCCGCTCCCACACCACGTCGAGCTTCTCCCCGTAGGTGCCTTCGTCAATCGGTTCCAGCGTCACCCTGTGCAGGGTCCTGCCGGGAGTCGGCAGCGAAATCTTCAGGACCTCCTCGACAACAAAGTTCCTGCGGCGCACCCGGACAATCTGGCCTTCCTCGGGAAGAACGAGCCTGTTCATGAGTCATCTCCAGCTTTGTTCTCCAACTGGGAAGCAGCGGGTAGAGACCGACCGGTGTCGCGCTTCTTCACAAACCAGTCCGATGGCAGAGTCCACGGTTTCACGTACGCTCCTTCCCGCCGCCCAGCCGTTCCTTGTATGCGGCCAGGATTCTCTGTACACACGCTTCAGGATCGTTCTCTACCTGGTGCTCCCAGATGCGGATTACCTTCCAGCCCATGCGCCGGAGCTTCCTGAAGTTGCGTTGATCCCGCTCGCGATTGGCAGCAATCTTCTCCTTCCACTTCGGGGACAACTTGCCCTCCCACAGCGGGAAACGCCATCCGTGCCAGAAGTCCCCGTCGATGAATACAGCCAACTCCACGTTCCGGAAGACGATATCAGGCCGGCCAGGCAAATCCCGACAATGGCTTTCGAATTCGGCACCTTTGTCACGGAGCGCTTCCATAATGATCATTTCCGGGCCCGTATTCGTGCCTCGGATTCTGGACATCAAGGCGCTCCGCTTCTCAGGGCTCATGATATCGCCGCGGTGGCCACCTTCGATGGGAGCATTCCTGGGCGCCCAGGAACGATGGCCGGCTTTCCTTTTCCGTCCTTTCTTCTTCTTGCTCATTTTGATTTCCGATTGCGATGCCGGGTGGGAGGTACCTGCTGTTTCTGTTCGTTCACCCACTCGCGGATGTCCTCCTCCAGGAAACGCCAGCTTCCGGCGACCTTGAACCCGGGCAGCTTGCCGGCCTGGACAAGGCGGTAGACCGTCCTGGGGTTGACATTGAGGAACTCGGCAACCTGCTGAATCGTCCAGGCTTGTTTGTTCATCGCATGCTCCATCTCCCGACTCTGCATGAGGGGCAGGCCTCTTTATGGTCCCCTACCGGGAAACGCCCTTGACAAGATAATACACGCCAGTACAATATTGTCAAGTATTGGCAAGGTAGGTACGCCCCTCAGCCACTTGGAAGGGAGCCTGCAATGAGATGGCCTCTTCGAATGGGAGAACGATGGCATCTTGCGATAGCCTTGCGACACGGCCTGCGAGATCCGGGTTCAGGCCGGGAAGACAGGATGCGCCTTGAGGGAACGACATGAATGGAGGTGAAACAATGCCAAAACGTAAGACTTACCATGTGACTCCTCGGACCGACGGCGGCTGGAGCGTCAAAGAAGAAAATGCGTCAAGGGCGTCCAGCAGCCACGATACGAAGGCCGAGGCCATAGCCCGTGCCAAGGAATTGGCGAAGAAGCAGGCGCTTGGACAGGTGATCATTCACAAGCAGGACGGTACGATCCAGACGGAACACACATACGGCAAGGATCCGTATCCGCCCAAAGGGTAACAGGACGTTCCGGATGAGCTTCCGCTTCTGGAGACGAATCAGGATCGCACCGGGCGTGACCCTGAACCTGAGTAAGTCGGGCGGCTCTCTCTCGTTCGGGCCACGCGGAGCGAAGTTCACCATCGGTCCGAGGGGCAAGCGGGCCACGGTGGGCATTCCGGGAACAGGTCTTTTCTACACGACCACGCTTCCGAGCGGGAGGTCAGGTGGCAGGAGAAGCGCGTCCTACTCAACTCCGGCCGTC
>NZ_JAATWC010000012.1 GCF_012979235.1 Dissulfurirhabdus thermomarina | reverse complement strand
GTACTTGAGCTACGCCGCAATGACAAAAACATCCGAAGCCCGCGCATCTTTGCGACGCCATCAAGCCTTGCCCCGGTCCCTCCCGGGAGGCTACCATGCCGGCATGGACGACGACCTGCTGCTCCGGGCCCTCTTCCCGCCCTCGGCCCTCCCCGAGACGCCCGAGGATGCCGCCGCCCCCGGGGAACGCCGGGTGTGGCGGGTGGCGGAACTCCACCACGCCGTCCAGGGGGCCCTGGACGCCGCCTTCCCCCCCGTCTGGGTGGAAGGTGAGGTCTCCAACCTCCGGGCCCCGGCCTCCGGGCACCTCTACTTCACCCTGAAGGACGAGGCGGCCAGTCTCCGGTGCGTGCTCTTCCGGGCCCAGGGGGCGCGCCTCGCCTTCCGCCCGGAGGACGGCCGCCATATCCTCTGCCTCGGCCGCCTCAACGTCTACCCGGCCCGGGGGGATCTCCAGTTGGTGGTGGAATACGCGGAACCCGCCGGCGAGGGGGCACTCCGGCTGGCCTTCGAGCAGCTCAAGCGCCGCCTCGCCGCCGAGGGGCTCTTCGACGAAGCCCGAAAACGCCCCCTGCCCGCCTTCCCCGACCGGGTCTTCCTGGTGACCTCGCCCACCGGGGCGGCCTTCCACGACTTCGTCCGGACCGCCAGGGCGAGGTTCCGCCCGGCCCGCATCGTCCTCGTCCCGTCGCGGGTCCAGGGAGCCGAGGCCCCGGGGGACCTCCGCCGGGCCCTGGAACTGGCCGGCGAGGCGGCCCGGCCCGGCGACGTGGTGGTGCTCGCCCGCGGGGGCGGATCCATCGAGGACCTTTGGGCCTTCAACAGCGAGGAGGTGGCCCGGGCCGTGGCCGCCTGCCCCGTGCCGGTGGTCTCGGCCGTGGGGCACGAGATCGACTTCACCATCGCCGACTTCGCCGCGGACCGGCGGGCCGCCACCCCCACCGCCGCCGCCGAGGCGGTCTTCCCGGAGGCCGCCCAGTGGCGGCGGCGCTTGACCGACCTGCAGAAACACCTGGCCGGGGCCGCGGCCCGGCGCCTGGCGGCCGCCGGCCGGGGCCTCGACGCCCTCAAGGGCCGGCTCCGGGATCCCCGCCGCCGGCTCCTCGAGCATCGCCTGGCCCTGGACCGGGCCCGGGCCCGGCTCCGGGAAGCCGCCCGGGTCCGGCTCTCGGCGGCCTCGGACCGGCTCGCCCGGGCCCGCCGCCGGCTCGAAGCGACCGACCCCTCCGGCCGGGTGCGCGAGGCTCGGGTGGCGCTGCGCGGCCTCGCCCTCCGGCTCCCCCGCGCCCTCGCCGTGGCCCTGGCGGCCCGCCGCCGCCGGCTCGAGGATCTCGCAGCCCACCTCGAGGCCGTCAGCCCCCTGGCCGTCCTCGGCCGGGGCTACAGCCTGGTGGTCCGCCTGCCGGAGGAGACCCTGGTGCGGGACGCGGCCGGGGTGGCCCCGGGTGACAGGCTCCGCATCCGGCCGCAACGGGGGCAAATCCTGGCGAAGGTCCTCGAGACGTCCGATAAGGATCCAGGAGAGACCCCGTGAAGGACGACGGCATGGCCCCCATCGCCGACCGGCGGACCGCCGGCGCCCCCCCGCCCGCGCGGCGCCCCGCCCCTCCCCTGAAGGCGATCCCGTTCAGGGCATGGCGGCCGGCGCTCGCCGCCCTCGCCGTCCTTGCCTGGCTCGCCCCGGCGTGGGGGGCGCCGGCGGCCCTGGACGTCACCCCGGCGGAGATCCCCCCGGGGGGCATCGCCCTGGTCCGGATCCATCCCCCGCCGGGGGCCGCGGTCCGCGGGCTGCACTTCCGGGGACGGGCGGTCCCCGTCCACCCGGCCGCCGACGGCGGGTACGTGGCCCTCGTGGGGGCGGGGCTCCGGACGCCCCCCGGCCGCTACGACCTGGTGCTCCGGCTCGAGGGCCGGCCGGGCCGGCGCACCCTGAAGCGGCGCCTCCGGGTCCGCCCCAAGAGCTTCCCGGCCGAGCGCCTGAAGCTGCCGGAGAAGATGGTGGAATTCCCCCCCAAGGTCCTGCGCCGGGTCCGGCGCGACCAGGAAGCGGTCCGCCGGGCCTGCGGAGGGCTTTCCCCGGAGATCCACTGGGAGCCGCCCTTTCTCCGCCCCGTGGACGGCCCGGTCCTGAGCCCCTTCGGCCTCCGGCGGATCCTGAACGGCCAGCCCCGGAGCCCCCACTCCGGGGTGGACCTGCGCGCCGCGGCGGGGACGCCCGTCCGCGCCGCCAACGCCGGCCGGGTGGTGCTGGCCCGCGACTGTTACCTGAGCGGCAAGACCCTGGTCCTGGACCACGGGGGCGGCCTCTTCTCCATCTACGCCCACCTGGCGGAGTTCGCGGTCACGGCGGGGCAGCAGGTCCGGCGCGGCCAGGTCGTCGGCCGCTCCGGCGCCTCGGGCCGGGCCACGGGCCCCCACCTCCACTGGGGCGTGAGCCTCCTCGGCGAGCGCCTCGACCCCGAGGCCCTGATCGCCCTCCTCGGCAGCCCCCGTTGACCCCGGCGGGGGCGACCTCCCGTTTTCAACCCCTCCCCGCGGCCACTCGATAAGTAGAGTAGGACGGCGACAGGCCGCGGGAGGACCTGCATGGACAGCAAGGGCATCCAGATCCCGGGGACCGCGCTCCCGCCGGTGGCCCGGTTCCAACCCGAGGCGCGGGACGCCCCGGCCATCCGCCCGGTGGACAAGGCGGAGCGGAACGGCTTCCAGCGCATCGGCCCCGAAAACCGGAAGCCGCCCTCCAGCGACCGCACCGGCCGGGACCGGGGGGCCTCCCTCCGGCCCGGGGCCACGGCCGAAGAGGCCGACCTCGTCGACCGCCTGGCGCGCCAGCTCGAGAACGTGCCCAACCTCGAGGTGAGGTGGACCGTTCTCGAGGAGACCGGGACCCTGGTGGTCCAGATCGTGGACAAGGAGACCGGGGAGGTGGTCCGCCAGATCCCGCCCGAGGAGCTCATCCGCACCGGCCAGAAGGACGACCTCGACCCCGGCGGCCTCCTGGTGGACAAGCGGGCCTAGGGCGGCGCGGGGCCGCCGCCGCACCCGGAGGCCCGGGAATGGCAGCCGGCGCAGAGGGAGAGGTCGACGTGATCCAGCGGGAAGGTGAGGCAGTCGTGGCAGGCGAAGCAGTTGCCGGCGCCGCAATGGCCCTCGGTGCCGCACCCGTTTGCGTGGCACCCCCCGCACGAGGCGATATCGGGGTGGTCCTCCGGCAAGTGCCCCGGGTGGCAGGCGAAACACCCCTCGCCCCCGGGGGCCGGCGCGGCGGGGACCGCGGCGAAAGTTGACGGTGGAACCGAGGCTACTTGCCAAAAAAGAAAAAGGAGTGCTATAATTTTTGACAGAGATCTCATGGTGGTGGTCTGCGGCATGAGCGGCCGCCTGGCCGAATCATAGCCGATCCGGCCGAGAACACAACGTTGCAAGGAGGGCGCCATGTCACTCGTGGGTTCGCACAAGGCTTCCCCGAAGCCGCCGATTTGCGATGTGACCCGGGACCGCAGGATCCGTCTCAACGCCCGGAAGGAATACTACGAAAACAAGATCCGCACCCTCATGGATCTCAGCCTCCCCACCAAGCTGGTCTGCCTGGCCTGCTGGGACGCGCCGGTGGAGCGGGAAGACCTCACCACCGAGCGGGGCAAGCGGCGCTTCATCAAGAAGTGCCTGAAATTCTACCAGAAAAAACTAAAGGAGATGGAACGCGAGGCCCGGCGGCTCTGAACCCCACCGGGGTCTTGCGCTCTGCGCCCGTTTGGGCTAAATACTGCCCTACTCCAGGGCGGTTAACTCAGCGGTTAGAGTGCCATCCTCACACGGTGGAAGTCGCTGGTTCGAATCCAGCACCGCCCACCAGGTCCTACTTCAACGGGTCAAAAGCCCTTGAACGACCTCAGGCCCCTCCACAAGAGGGGCCTTTTTTTTCGTCCCGGCGGCCCGGCCGGGCCCGCCGCCCCGGCGCCGGGCCGAATCTCCTCGATAATACGAAACTTTTTCTGCCTTCCCGGTTGACATGCCCGCCCCCCGTCCTTAGCTTCGCTGTGACGGCGGCGGCACCCGGTGCCCCGCCCCATCACCGAAAGACGGACGGAGAACCATCCAATGGCCATGCGATTCGACAAGTTCACCATGAAATCCCAGGAGGCCCTCCAGGAGGCCCAGCAGCTCGCGGAGAGCCGCGGGCACCAGCAGATCGAGCCGGAGCACCTGCTCAAGGTCCTGCTCGACCACCCGGAGGGCATCGTCGCCTCCATCCTGAAGAAGCTCGGGGCCGACATCCCCGGGATCCAGGCGGAGCTCGAGGAGGCCCTGAAGAAGCTGCCCCAGGTCAGCGGGGCCGCCCAGGTCTACATCTCGCCGAACCTCAAGCAGGTCCTCGACCGGGCCTTCGCCGTGGCCGACGAGATGAAGGACGAGTACGTCAGCCAGGAACACCTCGTCCTGGCCATGCTGGAGGCCGGCCATACCCGGGCCGCCCAGGCGCTTTCGGGCCGCGGCGTCGACCGGGACGCCTTCATGAAGGCCATGGCCGCCATCCGCGGCTCCCAGCGCATCACCGACCCCAACCCCGAGGACAAGTACCAGGCCCTCGAGAAGTACGCCCGGGACCTGACGGCGCTGGCCCGCCAGGGCAAGCTCGACCCGGTCATCGGGCGCGACGAGGAGATCCGCCGGGTGATCCAGGTCCTCTCCCGGCGGACCAAGAACAACCCGGTCCTCATCGGCGAGCCAGGCGTGGGCAAGACCGCCATCGTGGAGGGACTCGCCCAGCGCATCGTGGCCGGCGACATCCCCGAGACGTTGCGCGACCGGCGCATCGTGGCCCTGGACATGGGGGCCCTCATCGCCGGCGCCAAGTACCGGGGCGAATTCGAGGAACGGCTCAAGGCCGTCCTCAAGGAGGTGGCGGAGCGCCAGGGGGAGGTCATCCTCTTCATCGACGAGATCCACACCCTGGTGGGCGCGGGGGCCAGCGAGGGGGCCATGGACGCCTCCAACATGCTCAAGCCCGCCCTCGCCCGGGGCGAGCTCCACTGCATCGGCGCCACCACCATCGACGAGTACCGGAAGTACATCGAGAAGGACGCCGCCCTGGAGCGCCGCTTCCAGCCGGTCCTGGTGGAGGAGCCCTCCGTGGAGGACACCATCGCCATCCTCCGGGGGCTCAAGGAGAAGTACGAGGTGCACCACGGCACCCGGATCAAGGACTCCGCCATCGTGGCGGCGGCCACCCTCTCCCACCGCTACATCACGGACCGGTTCCTCCCGGACAAGGCCATCGACCTCATCGACGAGGCGGCGGCCAAGCTCCGCATCGAGATTGACAGCCTCCCGGCGGAGATCGACGAGATCGAGCGCCGCATCATGCAGCTCGAGATCGAGCGCGAGGCCCTCAAGAAGGAGAGCGACCCCGCTTCCAGGGACCGGCTCGGCAAGATCGACAAGGAGGTGGCCGACCTCCGGGAGCAGAGCGACGCCCTCAAGGCCCGGTGGCAGCAGGAGAAGGGCACCATCCAGAAGATCCGCGACCTCAAGGAGCGGATCGACCAGCTCCGGGGCGAGGCCGAGCGCTACCAGCGCCAGGGCGACCTCAACAAGGTGGCCGAGATCCTCTACGGCAAGATCCCCGACCTAGAGAAGGAGGTCGAGGCCGAGCAGCGACGCCTCGAGGAACTCCAGCGCGACGGCACCCGGATGCTCAAGGAAGAGGTGGACGCCCAGGACATCGCGGCCATCATCTCCAAGTGGACCAACATCCCCGTGGCCAAGCTCCTCGAGGGCGAGCGGGAGAAACTGGTCCACATGGAGGAACTCCTCCGGCGCCGGGTCATCGGGCAGGAGAAGGCCGTGGAGGCCGTCTCCAACGCCGTCCGCCGCGCCCGCGCCGGCCTCCAGGACCCCAACCGCCCCATCGGCTCCTTCATCTTCATGGGCCCCACGGGGGTCGGAAAGACGGAGCTCGCCCGGGCCCTGGCCGAGTTCATGTTCGACACCGAGCAGGCCATGGTCCGCCTCGACATGAGCGAGTTCATGGAGAAGCACGCCGTGGCGCGGCTCATCGGCGCGCCGCCGGGCTACGTGGGCTACGAGGAAGGCGGCTACCTCACCGAGGCCATCCGCCGCCGGCCCTACTCGGTGATCCTCTTCGACGAGATCGAGAAGGCCCATCCCGACGTCTTCAACATCCTGCTCCAGATCCTGGACGACGGGCGCCTCACCGACGGCAAGGGCCGGACGGTGGACTTCAAGAACACCATCATCATCATGACCTCCAACATCGGGAGCCAGTTCATCCAGGAGATCCAGGATCCCGAGGAGATGGAACGCCGGGTGACGGAGGCGCTCCGAGCCCACTTCCGGCCCGAGTTCCTGAACCGGGTGGACGAGGTCATCATCTTCCACGCCCTCACCCGGGAGCACCTGACCCGGATCGTGGACATCCAGCTCGGCTACCTGCGCAACCGCCTGGCAGAACACGGCTTCGCGCTCGAGGTCACCGACCGGGCCAAGGCCTGGATCGCCGAGGTGGGCTACGACCCGAACTTCGGCGCCCGGCCCTTGAAGCGCGCCATCCAGCGCCACCTGGAGGACCCCCTGGCCCTCAAGGTGCTCGAGGGCGCCTTCAAGGAAGGCGACACCATCGTGGCCGACGTGGACGAGAACGGCCGGGTGCAGTTCTCCCGGAAGTAGGGCGCGCGGCGCCGGCGTCCCTGTTGACGGCGGCCGGGGCAACAGGTTTAATCGCCCCGGTCGCCGTCCGCCTGCACCCGACCGACACCCCGCCATGGACGCCACATCCCGCCTCCCCACCGTCTCCCTCGTCGGACGCCCCAACGTCGGCAAATCCACCCTCTTCAACCGGCTGACCCGGTCCCGCCGGGCCCTGGTGGACGCCACGCCGGGGGTGACCCGAGACACCCGGGCCGCCGCCGTGGCCTGCGGCGGCGTCACCGTCCGCCTGCTGGACACGGGCGGGCTCACGGCCGGTGGCGACGGCGGCGACGTCATCACCCGGCGCACCCACGAGCAGACCCTCGCGGCGGTGGAGGCCTCCGACCTCGCCGTTCTGGTCCTGGACGGGAGCCGGGGGCTCTCCGCCGCCGACCGCGAGCTGGTGGATCTCCTCCGCCGGCGGGGCCGGCCGCTGCTCCTCGTGGTCAACAAGGTGGACGGCCCCCGGCAGGAGGCCTTCCTCCCCGAGTTCTACGAGCTGGGCGCGGAGGTGCTCCCCGTCTCCGCGGCGCACCGCCGGGGGATCGGCCGCCTGCGGGACCGCATCGCCAAGGCCCTCGGGCCGCCCCCCGAAGGCGAAGACGCCCCGGCATCCGGGGAGCCGGCCCCGGCGGAGGCCACCGAACCCGTCCGGGTCGCCCTCCTGGGCCGGCCGAACGCCGGGAAGTCCTCCCTGGTCAACCGGCTCGTGGGGGCCCCCCGGATGATCGTGACGGACGTCCCCGGCACCACCCGCGACGCCGTGGACACCCTCCTGACCCGGCCGGGGGCCCGCGACATCCTCCTGGTGGACACCGCCGGGATCCGGCGCCGCGCGCGGATCCGGGACCGGGTGGAGAAGTTCAGCGTGGTGAAGGCGCTGGAGGCCCTCGAGGACGCGGACGTGGCCGTGGTGGTCCTCGACGCCCGCGAGGGGATATCGGAGCAGGACCAGCGGATCCTCGGCTACGTGGCCGAGGCGGGGAAGGGCTGCGTGGTGGCGTGCAACAAGTGGGACCTCGTGCAGGGCGACCCGGACCTCTCCCGCCGCCGGCGGACGGAGCTCGAAAGGGCCGCCCGGTTCGTCCCCTACGCCCCGCGCCTCTTCCTCTCGGCCCGCACCGGCCGGCGGGTGGACCGGCTGCTGGCCGCCGTGGACGAGGTGGCGGCCCAGTACGAGGCCGAGATCCCCACCGGGCGCCTCAACCAGGCCCTCCAGCGGGCACTCGCGGCCCGCCAGCCCCCCATGTCCCGCGGCCGCCACGTCCGCCTCTACTACACCACCCAGGTGGCCGCGCGTCCGCCCACCTTCCTGGTCTTCGCCAACTACCCCGAGGCCATCCCCACCTCGTACCGGCGCTTTCTCGCCAACCGGTTCCGGGCGGAGCTCGGCCTCGAACACACCCCGGTCCGCCTCCGCTTCCGCGAGCGGGAACGCCGCGCCTGACCGGCGCCTTCCCCTACCCGGCCCGGCCGCAGACGGGGCATCCCTGGAGCCGGAGGGGCAGCTCCAGGTGGTGGGCCGCCAGGAAGGCCCCGTCCCGGAGGATCTCCTCGGTGGGGCCGTCGGCGGCCACCCGCCCCTCGCCCAGCACGATGGTCCGCGGGCAGAGGTCCAGGGCCAGGTCGAGGTCGTGGGTGGCGATGATCCGCGTGTGGTGGAAAGAGGCCACGAGTTCCATCACCCGCCGCCGGGCCAGGGGGTCGAGGTTGGCGGTGGGCTCGTCCATGACGAGGATGGACGGATCCATGGAGAGCACGGCGGCGATGGAGACCAGGCGTTTCTCCCCGCCCGAGAGGCGGTAGGGCGGCCGGTCCCGCAGCCGCCAGGCGCCCACCTCTTCGAGGGCCCGGCGCACCCTGGCCTCCACCTCCTCCGCGGGACAGCCGAGGTTGAGGGGGCCGAAGGCCACGTCCTCGTAGACGGTGGGCATGAAGAGCTGGTCGTCCGGGTCCTGGAAGACCATCCCCACGGTCCGGCGGACGTCGTGGAGTCCGGCCCGGGTGATGGGGAAGTCCCCGATGCGGACCCGACCCCGAGTGGGGAAGAGGCCGCCGTTCAGGTGGGCGAGCAGCGTGGATTTCCCGCTCCCGTTGGCCCCCACCACCGCCACCGCCTCCCCGTGGGTGATCCGGAAGGAGACGCCCCGGAGGGCCTCCGTCCCGTCGGGGAAGGTGAAGGCGAGGTCTTCCACGGCCACGATGTGATGGCTCACGGCAGCCCCCCCGTCGCCAGCCGCCCGAGCCACGCGGAAAGGTCCACCCAGCGCGCCGCGGCGAAGAAGAAGGTCCAGCCGGCCAGGAAGGCCACGTCCCGCGGGCCGAACCGGAGCGGCCGGACGGCGTGGACCCTCCCGTCGAACCCCCTGGCCAGCATGGCCATGTGCAGTCGGCCCGACCGGTCGAGGGTGCGGAGGAGGAGCCGGCCCGCCATGGGGACGAAGAGCCGGAGCGGCGGCGGACCGGGGGCGAAGGAGCGGAGGCGCCAGGCCCGGAGCGTCCGGAGCCCCTCCTCGAGCAGCACGAAGAGGTAGCGGTAGAGGAGGAGGAGCTGGGTCACCACGGCCCGCGGGACACCCAGCCCGGCCAACCCCCGGCAGATCCCGGAAATGCCCGTGGTGGCCGCCAGCGCCAGGGCGGCGCCGGCGGTGAGGACGAACCGGACCATCACCGAGGCCAGCGACAGCCACCCCCCCGTGACGCCCACCGGCCCCACCCGGAAGACCTCCGCCCGGTCGAAGAAGGGGTTCGGCAGGGCCACCGCCAGGGCGAAGGGCATGGCCACGGCCAGGCGCCGCGCCAGGAACCCGATCGGCACTCCGCCCCGGCGGGCCAGGTACACCGGGAAGAAGGCGTAGGGCATGAGGGCGGCCACCGTGGTGCGGTCGAAGGAGACCACCGCCGCGGCGAAGAAGAGCCCCGTCGCCACCTTGGCCCTCGGGTCGATCCGGTGGACGGGGCTCTCCCCCCGGGCCAGTTCGTCGAGCCGCCCGAGCCCGAGCAGCGCGCGCTGGAGGTCCGCCACGGCGCCGGGGGATCAGCCCGGCCCGGCCCGGCGGCGGGAGATGGCCCAGCCGAAGAGGCCCGCCAGCGCCAGGGTGAGCCCGCCGCCGACGAGGCCGGAGACGCTGGTGCCGAGCCGCTCGCCCGCCGCCGGCGAGCGGAAGGCATAACCGGGGAGGAATGCCGTCCGCTCCTGGAGGCCGGAGAAGAGGTCGTGGGCCCGGGAGACCGCGCCCGCGACGCCCGCCTCGCCGGCCGTCCCCGTCACCCGGGCCACCGACCACTCGAGCCCGTCCGGGAGGTCCGAGGCGGTCCAGGCCAGGCACCCGCCGGTCACCACCGCCGCGGCGGCCACGGCCGCGAGCAGCCCCCGTCCGGCCCCGGCCGCCGAGGCCGGGCCGCCCGCCGCCCACTCCGGCCGCGCCTGGGCCAGGTAGCTCACCACGGCGGCGGTCACCCCTCCCTCCACGAGACCGATGGGGAGGTGGATGGGGAGCATGAGGAGCAGGAAGGTCCCGGCCGGGAGAGAGGCGATCCCCGAGGCCGTGGTCTCCAGCACCACGCCGAGGGCCCCGATCTCGCAGCCCGCCACGGCGGCCGCCACGGCCGCGGCGGCGCGCCTGGCCGGGGTCGGGTCGGCCCCGGCCAGGCGCCGGTAGAGGGGATAGGCCACGTAGCACGGGACGAGGCCCATGTTGGCGATGTTGGCGCCGAGGGCCAAGAGCCCCCCGTCGGCGAAGAAGAGGGCCTGGACCGCCAGGATGGACGTCATCACCACGAGCGCCGCGTGGGGCCCGAGCAGCACCGCAAGCAGCAGCCCGCCCACCAGGTGCCCGCTGGAACCCGTTCCCGGGATGGCGAAGTTGATCATCTGGGCGGTGAAGACGAAGGCCCCGAGGACCCCCATGAGGGACGCCCGCCCCTCCGGCGCCGATCGGAGCCGCCGGGCCGCGTGGCCCACCCCGGCGGCGGCCGCCCCCCACATCACCGCCCCCACCCCGGGCGAGAGCAATGCGTCGGCCATGTGCATGTCTCGATCCCCTTTCCGGCGCCCGGCGGCCGCCGTGCTATTTTTTATAAAATCGTAACAACACGACCACCCTACCCGCCCCCGGGCCGGGTGTCAAGGGGCGGCGGGGTCAGCCGGCGGCGCCCTCGAGGCCGTGGGCGGGAAGGCGCACGGTGAAGGTGGTCCGGCCCGGGCGGCTCTCCACGGTGAGCCGCCCCCCGTGGGCCTCGATGAAGGAGCGGGCGATGGCGAGGCCGAGGCCGGTCCCCTCCGGGCCCTTGGTGGAGAAGAAGGGGGTGAAGACGTCTTCCAGGCGGTCCGGGGGGATCCCCGGGCCGTTGTCCGAGATGCGGATCTCCCAGTTGCCGCCGGCCTCCTGGAGCCGGACCTCCACCCGGCCGCCGGGGGCCACGGCGTCCACCGCGTTCTTGACCAGGTTGAGGAGGGCGTGGCGCACCAGCTCCTCGTCGAGGAGGGCCGTGCAGCCCTCCCCCCGGGGGAGTTCCACCTGGAAGTCCACCCCCTTCGGGTCCATGAGCCGCATGGAGGCCACCAGGGTCTGGACCAGGGCGGCAAGGTCCACCGGGACGAGCTTCACCTCGGGCTTCCGGGAGAAGAGGGAGACGTTTCGGGTGAAGCGGTCGAGGCTGCCCAGTTCCCGCTCGAACTCCTCGAGGGCCTCCTCCCCCTGGGGGGAGAGGGTCTCCTGGCTCAGCCGGTAGCGGATGACCCCGAACCGGTTGAGGGTGTTGCCCACTTCGTGGAGGAGCATGGCGGAGAGCTCGCCGAGGATCACGAGGTTCCGGCGCTGGGCCGCCCGGCTCGCCATGGCCACCCGCTCGGTGATCTGTCGCCGGAGGGAGCGCACCATGCCGTTGAAGGCACGGGCGAGGTCCGCCAGCTCGTCGTTGGATCGCAGCACGACCCGGGTGTCGAGGTCCCCGCCGGAGATCCGGCGCACGCCCTCGGCCAGGGCCCCCACGGGGCCCGAGACGAAGAGCCGGATGAGCCAGATCCCGAGGGTCCCGGTGACGGCGAGCCCCACCAGGGAGAGCAGCAGGATGTAGAGCTTGAGCTCGCCCATCTTGGCCCGGATGGCCTTCCGGGAGACGTAGACCTGCACCCGGCCCACGTCCTTGGACCAGTCCTCGATCCCCAGGAGGTAGAGCTCGGTCTCCGCATCGGCGTGGGCCTTCCGCTCCTGCACCACGGCCTCGAAGAGGGTCACGCCGGGGGCGTCGTGGGTGTCGCCCACGTCCACGAGGGCCGTCCCGTTGAGGTCCTCGATGCGCACCCCCACCACGTCCCGCTGGATGAGGGCCCCGATCACCGGCGTCTGGAGGAGGTCCGGGTCCTTCCGGAGCACGCCCTCCACGCTGGCGTGGGCGAGGTAGTGGGCGATGGACCGGCCCCGCTCCACCAGTTCCTCCTCGAGGAGTTCCACCCCCCGCCGGGCGTACAGGAACCCGAGGACGGCCAGCAGCACGAACTGGCTGGTCAGGAAGACGAGGATGATCTTGAAGCCGAGGTTGGGCCGCATGGGTCCCCTTCAGGTACGACCATCGCCCCGGCATCCCCGGCCGCCGTCCCGGGCGGGGCCGCCCGTCAGCCCCGCTCCAGCCACCGCCGGATGCCGGAGCGGAAACCGGCCCAGGCCTCCGGGTCCAGGCGGACGTCCAAGAAGGCCCGGAAGAGGAGGTCCAGGGTGGCCACCGCCTGTTCCAGCAGGGCGGCCCGCTCGAGGACCCGTCCCTCGAAGGCGATCTCGTCGTCGGCCTCCTCCGCCCCGGGGACCCCCTTTCGCACCCGGAGCGACGAGACGTCGAGGCTGTCGCCCCGGAGGGTGAGCCGCCAGGCGTCCTGGCCCCGCCCGAGCCGAAGATGGGCCCGGGCCACCTTCTTCCCGGAGGCGAGCCCCGCCTTGGCCTCGTCGAGCTCGGCCTGGAGCCCCCGGCAGGTGAGGCTCCGGCTCGCTTCCCCCTCCCCCGATTCAAGCACCAGGAAACGCTCGAAGGCCACCTCCACGTCGCCCTCGCCGGGGACGGCCACCACGCCGCCCCGCAGCTCGCTGGTCACCCAGAGCCAGGTGAGGAAATCCCGGCCCAGGAACCCCTTCTCCCGGAGGAGGTCGAGGACGGGGCTCTCCGCCATCAGACCAGGACCTCCGCCCGGAGTTCCGCCAGGGCGCGGCGCCGATCGACGTCCGGCAAGAGTTCCTGGGCGAGGAGATAGGGCACCACCGGGTGGAGCCGGCGCTCGAAGGTGCGGAGGAAGAGATCCTCGAAGGCCTCCCGCAGGCCGGTCTGGCACGAGAGGAAGAGGACCTGCCCGGTGGAGACGTGCCAGGTGAAGTCGGCGGTCTTGGGAACGGCCAGGGCCCGCGCGAGCAGCGACCGGCGAACCCGTTCCCGGATCTCGGCCCGATGCTGCCGCGGCAGCCGGCGCCGGCCCGTCTCGGCGGCCACCCGGGCCTCTTCCCTGAGGCAGTGCTTCTTGAGCACCGCGGCGGGCAACCGGCGCTCGTCCACGCGGAGCGCCAGGACCAGGTAGTCCCCGAAGGCCATGTCGGCAAGCGTCACGCCTTCTTCCAGGGGGTGGGCCACGGCGGCCCACCCGGAACGGCGCTCGGCGGTATCCGGCTCCCGCTCGCGGAAGGCCCGGGCCGCCACCCGGTCGGCGGCCCAGCTCCAGAAGTCCCCGGGGACCGGGTCCACCACCCGGTACCGGGTGACACCCACGGCCGCTGAAAGGATCCCCATGCGCCTCACTCCCCCCGGCCCCGCCCCGGGCGGAAGGCCGGGGCCTGTTCCATGAGGGCGGCGGTGAGGGCCACCGCCGCCTCGATGTCCGCCTTGCAAGCCACCCCCACCGGGGCGTGGAGGTAGCGCACGGGGAGGGAGAGGACCGCCGCCCGGGCCGCCCCGCCGGCGTTCTGGAAGACCGCGGCATCCGTCCCCCCCACCTTCTTGACCACCACCTGGCGGGGCAGGCCGGCGGCCGCCGCCACCTCGGCGGCGAACCCCGTCCACTCGCGGTCCGCCAGGAAACGGCCGTCGCTCAGGCGGAGCTCCGGCCCGCGTCCCAGGGCGGCGAGCACCTGGTGCGGGGGCACGCCGGGGAGGTCGTTGGCCACCGTCCCCTCCAGGACGAGGACCAGGTCCGGCCGCACCCGGTCGGCCACGGGGACCGCCCCGCGCAGCCCCACCTCCTCCTGGACCGTGGCCGCAAGGTAGAGGTCGCAGGCCGGGCGCCCCGCCCGGCGAAGCGCCTCCAGCATGACGAAGAGCCCCGCCCGGTCGTCCAGGGCCCGGGCCTGGACGCCCCAGTCGTTCTCCGCCCAGAAGGCGGGAAAGGTCACCGGGTCTCCCGGCCGGACCAGGGCGGCCGCCTCGCCGGGGGGCAGCCCGAGGTCCACGAAGAGTTCGTCCACCGGGACCACCCGCTCCCGGTCCCCCCCGCCGGCGAGGTGGGGCGGCGCCGCGCCGATCACGCCGGCGAGATCCCGCTCCCCCCGGACCACCACGGCCTGCCCGTAGAGGACCCGGGGGTCGATGCCGCCCACGGTGACCACCCGGCAGAAACCGCCCTCGTCCACGTGGCGCACCAAGAGGCCCACCTCGTCCATGTGGGCGGCCACCAGGAGGCGCGGCCCCGGGCCGGGGACGCGGGCCACGAGGTTGCCCATCCCATCCGCCTCGACCTCGGCGCCGAGGGCCGCGAGCTCCCGGCGCACCAGCGCCCGGACCGCGTCCTCGGCCCCGGAGACCCCGGGCGCCGCCGACAACTCGCGAAGCAACGAGAATTCCAACTGCCCTCTCTCCCCCGCCCGGCCTAGGCCGGGATGGAACGGGACAACAGCGGCCCCAGCCGGCCGATGAGATAGTGCCAGAAGCCCTCCTCGGGGCGGACCTCCACCTCCAGGACCCAGACGGGCAGGCGGTCCTTACTCCGGACCCCGGCCAGGTCGCGGACCTTGACGGCGTCCTTGGCGGTGGTCACGAGGGCCTTGGCCCCCGCCCCGCGGGCCGCCGCTTCGAGGCCCTCGAGGTCCCGCTCCCGGTAGGCGTGGTGATCGCGGAAGGCCGCCTGCCGCCGGAGGTCGGCCCCGATGTCGCGCAGGAGGTCCCAGAACCCCTCCGGGCGCCCCACGGCGCAGAAGGCCGCCACCGGCGTCCCCTCCAGGTATTCCATGGGAAGGGGGTTCCCCGCAAGGTCCGAGAGCCCCGTGGGGCGCACGGCGCTCAGGAAGACCGGGCAGCCCGGGGCCACGGCCTGGACCTGGCGACGGCTCCGCTCGCATTCCGCGTCCGTCAGCCACTCGGCCCCGGTCAAGAGCACGGCGGAGGCCCGCCGGAGGGCGTCGGGCGGCTCGCGGAGGTCGCCGCCCGGAAAGACCCGCCCCGTCCCGAAGGGGGCCGCCGCGGGCAAGAGCACGAGGTCCACGTCCCGGCCGAGGCGCTGGTGCTGGAAACCGTCGTCCAGGAGCACGAGGTCCGGGTGGAATCGCGCCACGGCGGTACGTCCCGCCGCGTACCGGTCCGGGTGCACCACCACCGGGACGCCGGGCAGCGACTCGGCGATGAGAACCGGCTCGTCCCCGGCCTCCGCCGCCGTGGCATGCAGGAAGTCCCCGTCGGAGACCACCCGCGGCCCGCCCCGGGCCCGCCGGCCGCCGTAGCCACGGCTCACCACCGCCGGGCGGATTCCCCGCCCCCGGAGCCACCGCCCAACGGCCACCACGTGGGGCGTCTTGCCGGAGCCGCCCAGGGAGAGATTCCCCACGGAGATCACCGGGCAGGGGAGTTGGAGGACGTCCAGGATCCCGCGCTCGTAGGCCCGGGCGCGCACCCGCATCAGGGTCTCGTAGAGGGGGGACAGCGGCCGTCCCAGTCGGAACAGCATGGCCAGTCTCCGGTCCGTCACCCGTCAATCCTCCAGGATCTCCGACAGCAGGGCCACGGTTCGGTCCACCGCGCCCCGGTGGCGCTCCACCAGCTCCCGGGCCCGCCGCCCCGCCTCCCTCCTTTTCGGCGGATCGGCCAGATAACTTTCCACCGCGCGGGCCAGCGCCCCGGCGTCGGCCACCTCCACTCCGCCGCCGGACCGGGCCAGCGCCCCGGCCACCTCCCGGCAGCTCTCCGTCTCGGGCCCGAAGAGCACCGGGATCCCGAAGGCCGCGGGCTCGAGGAGGTTGTGCCCGCCCACGGGGACGAGGCTGCCGCCCACGAAGGCGACGTCGGCGATTCCGTAGGACCGGGCCAGCTCCCCCAGGGTATCCAGCACGAAGACGTCCGTCCCGCCCGGGCCCGCCGTCCCGGCGGCCTCGCTCCGCCGCCGGACCCGGAGGCCCGCCGCGGCGGCCATGGCCGCCACATCCGCACCGCGGCCCGGGTCCCGCGGCGCCACGACCAGCCGGAGATCCGGCGCCGCGGCCCGGGCCTCGGCGTAGGCCGCGAGCACCGCCGCCTCCTCGCCGGGGTGGGTGCTCCCGGCCACCCAGACGGGCGCCTCCGGGGGAAACCCCATGAGGGAGCGGAGCGCCGCCCGGTCCGCCTCGGTCATCTCCGGGACGGCGAGGTCGAACTTGAGGTTCCCGGGGGTCAGGAGCCGGCCGGGGTCCACGTCCAGGGCGGCCAGCCGGTCGCGGTCGTCGCCCGACTGCATGGCGAGGCGGCGGAAGGGGCCGTAGAGCAGGCGGACGAGGCCCGGCACCCGGGAGAGCCGCCGGGCCGCCCGGGCCGAGACCGACCCGTTGACCAGGACGGCGGGCACCCCCCGGCGGGCCAGGGTCCAGAGGAGGTTCGGCCAGAGGTCCGTCTCCACCAGGACGAAGGCGTCCGGGTCGAAGCGCCGCACCGCCCGCCGGGCCAGGGGCGCCAGGTCGAAGGGGAGCGCCGCCACCACCCGGGCCAGGCCGCCGAGGCGGCGCCGGGCGGTCTCGAGCCCGGTGGCCGTGGAGGCCGTGACCACGAGCACCGCCCCGGGCCAGCGGGCGGCCAGGGCCCGGACGAGGGGTACGGCGGCGTTCACCTCGCCCACCGACAGGGCGTGGATCCAGATCCGTGGACCGCCGCCGGCCCGCCGGGGAGGCGGTGCCGGGGCCCGGCCGAGGCGCTGGGCGAGATGCGCCCGGTACTTCCGGCGGAGCAGGCCGTAGGCCAGGGCCGCCGGCCCGGCCGCCGGGAGCGCCGCGAGCTGGAGCCCGTTGTAGAGGCCGAGCCACCCGAGGGGCGGCCGGGAGGGAGGGCCGGCCTTCACGCCGCCGGCTCCCGCCGGGCGGCCACCACGAAGACCGGGTTCAGGCCGGAAAGGCCCGTCCCCCCGCCCAGGGCCCGCCCCCTGGCCGCCTGGACCTCGGTGACCTCCGTCCGGAACCCCCGGCCGGAGAAGCCCTCGAGCAGCCGGTGCAGGGTCTCCAGGGTGGCCGCGGTGGCCACCAGGCGCCCCCCGCGCCCGAGCCTCGGGAGCACGGCGTCCAGGAGGCCGGGACGCCCGGCCCCGCCGCCCAAGAAGACCCGGTCCGGGTCGGGCAGCCCCGCCAGCGCCGCCGGTGCCTCTCCGGCCACCGGCACGAGCCCCGGCACGAAGAAGCGGGCCCGGTTGCGCCGGACGTGCTCGATCCGCCGGGGGTCCCGTTCCACGGCGAAGGCCCGGAGCCCCGGGACCAGCCCGCACGCCTCCACGGAGACCGCGCCGCTGCCGGCCCCCACGTCCCAGAGGACCCCGGCCCCGGCCAGCTCGAGGAAGGCCAGGACCACGGCCCGGACCTCCCGCTTGGTGATGAGCCCTCCGTCCGTGGCGTAGGCCGCCTCGGCCCGACCGAAGGCCGGCGGCGGCCCCTGGGCCGGGCCGGTGACGAGGACCACGTTGAGGGGGTGGAAGCGCCGGGCCGCGGCCTCCTCGAGGGCGAAGGACGAAAGGCGCTCTCCCGGGCCGCCCAGGTCCTCGGCCACGTGGAGCCGCAGGTCCCGCGGCGCCAGCTCGGCCAGGGCGGCCGCCACCCGTTCCGGCCCGTGGCCCGCATCCGTCAAGACGGCCGCCTTCACGGGCCGGCCGGGGAGGAGCGCCGGAGCCAGGGCGGGCAGGATGTCGTCCCCCCGCCCGTGGAGGCTCACGAAGGCCATGTCGTCCCAGGGGATGCGGAAGGCGGCGCAGGCCCGCTGGATGCTGGTGACCGCCGGGATCACGGCCACCCGGCCGGGCCCGAAGGCCTCGAGGAGGCGCCGGCCGATCCCGAAAAAGAGCGGGTCGCCCGAGGCGAGGACCACCGCCGGGCCCGGCCCCCGCCAGGCGCCGACCCGTTCCAGCGCCGCCGCCACCGGCGCCACCGGCACCCACCGGCACCCGGGTGGAACGAGGGGGCGGAACCGCTCGGCCGCCGCCACGAGGCCGGCCCGGGCGAGGATCTCCCCGGCCCCCGGGGCCGGGCCGGGGTCCCCCACCCCCACGCCGACCACGAAGATCTCCGCCCCGGTGGCGGCCGCGGCCCCGCCGCGCTCCATGCCCGTCGCCTTCATCTCCCCTCCCGGCCGCCCCGGGGCTCGAAGAGCCGGCACGGCGCGCCGGAACTCTCCCGGACCACCCACTCCGGGGCCTCGCGGCTCTTGAACCCGAACCCCCGGCACCCGTGGGGGTGCCGGGGCTCCCACGTCACGTAGTAATGGATGCACCGGATGCACCGGCCGGCGGGGGAGGCGGCCCCGTCCCGGTCGGGCCCCCCGCCGCGCGCCACTTCAGCACCCCTCCGCCGCCGCCACCCCCCCGGCATACGAGACGAGGAGGCAGCCGAACGCCTGGTCCGGCCGAAACCGGGGCCGGAGCCGCCGGGCGGCCGCCGCCGTCACCGCGGCGAAGATCTCCGGCCCCTCCGGCCGCCCTTCCAGGGCGTGGAAGACCTCTCGCGCCGTGTTGGCCCGGCGGGGGAGGGCCGTCCCCGCCCCGGGCGCGAGCCCCCGGAGGAACTCCAGCGCCGCCCCGGCGGCGAGCGCCCCGTGGCGGACGTGGGTCTGCTCCCATCCCATGGCGCACTTCATCATCTTGGCCCACTGGGCGGCCAGCACCACCCGGCGGAAGGGCCGCCGGGCGGCCTCGGCCACGGCGTAGCCGAGGTAGTCGCCCATCCCCACGTAGGCCTCCTCCGGCCACCCGAGCCGATGCCGGGCCGCCCGCTCGGAGGTCCGGCCGGTGGCCAGCACCACCCCGTCGAGCCCCGCCGCCAGCGCCACGTCCATGGCCACCCGGATGGTGGCGCACCAGGCCTCGGCGGAGATGGGCTTGACGATACCCGTGGTGCCGAGGATGGACAACCCGCCCACGATCCCGAGCCGGCGGTTCAGGGTCCGCCCGGCCAGGCGCTCGCCCCCGGGGATGCTCACCGTGACCGCCGCCCCGGCGTCCCCCGGGAGGACTTCTTCCAGGGCCCGGCGGATCATCCGGCGGGGGACCGGGTTGATGGCCGGCTCGCCCGGCGGGACGGCGAGCCCCGGCTTGGTCACGCGGCCGACCCCGGGCCCGCCGAGGATGGCGACCCGGTCGCCATCGCCGTCCCACGGGCGCAGGACGACCTCCGCCACGATCTCGGCGCCGTGAGTCACGTCCGGGTCGTCGCCGGCGTCCTTCACCACCGAGGCCCGGCCCGAGGCAGGGCCCGTCCGCTCGGCGTGCGCCACCGGCAAGGCGCGGCGGCGGCCGTCCGGGAAGGGGATCTCCACCTCCCCGGCCCCGGCCCGGCGGTCCAGGGCGGCCAGGGCCGCGGCCACGGCCGCGGCGGCGGCCGACGCCCCGGTGGTAAAGCCCTCGCGCAGTTCCTTCTTCACAGCTCGCGTCCCCGGCCGGGTTCCCCTTTCCGCCCGGCGGCACTAAAGTGTCCCTGACTATACCCTAGATCCGCGGCGGCTTTTAGATACATCGGGCCGACTCGCCTGGGATTCGAGACCATGGGCGGGCATGATCCTCCGTGGCGGACTCACCCCGCCGCCCCTCGGGGCCCCCGATGACGGGCCGCCTTCTGGGCGAGGATGGCTCGGTGGGAACCGCCAAGGACAAGGCCGACCATCGCGAGGAACGAGGCGTACTTTATGGTGCGCCGCGCGATGGGACGCGATGTCGTCATTGGCGATTGTCGCGACGTCATCAACTCGTCGATATACTTTATTGCCGCCTTGGATCTGGCCCGTCCTTGAACGCCCACGGATCCAGGCATACAACCTCCGCCCGCCGCGGGGAACGCCGCCGGCGCCCGGCGGCGGGCCCGAGCGCCCTGGATGGAACCGGTTCGACTCCAGAAATACCTCGCCGACGCGGGGGTCGCCTCCCGCCGGGCGGCGGAGGAGCTCATCCGCCAGGGGCGGGTGGCCGTGGACGGCGTGGCGGTCACCACGCTCGGGACCCGGGTGATCCCAGGGGCCCAGTCCGTGACGGTGGACGGGCGGCCCGTGGCCCCCGGGCCCGCCCCGGTCTACATCCTGCTCCACAAGCCGCGGGGGGTGCTGACCACCCTCCGCGACCCCTTCGGCCGCCCCACGGTGCGGGGCCTCCTCCGGGGGGTGAAGGCCCGGGTCTTCCCGGTGGGGCGCCTGGACCTCGACAGCGAGGGGCTGCTGCTGTGCACCAACGACGGCGCCCTGGCCCACCGGCTCCTCCACCCGCGCTTCAAGGTGGACAAGACCTACCTCGTCACGGTCCGGGGGCGCCCCTCCCGGGACGACCTCGGGCGGCTGGCCGCCGGCGTGGAGATCGAGGGCGGCCGGACGCTGCCGTGCCGGGTACGCCGGGTGGGCGGCACGCGCCGGGCGTCGGTCCTGGAGGTGATTCTCAAGGAGGGGCGGAAGCGGCAGATCCGCCTCATGTGCGAGGCGGTGGGCCACCCGGTGACCCGCCTCGTCCGGGTCGCCATGGGGCCCCTCGCCCTGGGCGACCTCCCGCCCGGGGCCTGGCGCCCGCTGGAGCCGGCCGAGGTGGCGGCGCTCAGGGCCGCCGCGGGCCTCGCCGGGGCGGAGACGGGCTAACCCCCGCCCTTGGCCCCGCCCAGGGCCTGCCGGACCTTCACCGCGAGATCGTGGGTGGTGAAGGGCTTCTGGAGGTAATGGACCCCCGCCTCCAGGACGAACTGGTGGTGCACCGCGTTCAGGCTGTAGCCGCTGGTGAAGACCACGGGCAGGCCGGGCTGGAGCCGGGTGATTTCGTCGGCGAGTTCCTTCCCTCCCATGTCGGGCATCACCACGTCGGTCAGCAGGATATCGATCCGGCCCTGCCCGGACCGGAAGACCTGGACGGCCTCCCGGCCGCTGGCGGCGGTGAGGACGGTGTACCCCAGGCCCTCGAGCATCCGGGCCACCACCCGCCGGACGTCCGGGTCGTCCTCCACCAGGAGGACGGTCTCGCGGCCGCCCGGGGCGGCCTCGAAATGCCCCTCCTCCCCGGGCGCCGGGGCCTCGGCCGGTTCCGCCGCCGGCAGGTACACCTTGAAGGTGCTCCCGTGGCCCGGCTCGCTGTAGGCGTTGATGTGCCCGCCGTGCTGGTGCATGATCCCCACCACCGTGGCCAGCCCCAGCCCCGTGCCCTGCCCCGGCCCCTTGGTGGTGAAGAAGGGCTCGAAGATGTGGGAGAGGGTCTCGGCGTCCATCCCCGTCCCGCTGTCGCTCACCATGAGCAGGACGTGGGGGCCCCGGATCCGCTCCCCGCAGGTGCTGCAGACGCTGTCGACCCGGTCGGCGTTTTGGGTCTCGATGAGCAACGTGCCCCCCTCCGGCATGGCGTCCCGGGCGTTCACGGCCAGGTTCACCAGCACCTGCTCGATCTGCCCGGGGTCGGCCGAGACCGCCCGGAGGTCGTCGGCGAGGACGGTCTCGAGCACCACGTCCTCCCGGATGAGCCGCCGGAGCAGGGTCTCGAGGCCGCGGACCACCTCGTTGAGGTCCACGCGGCGTTTCTCGATGACCTGGCGCCGGCAGAAGGCGAGGATGCGGCGGATGAGGTCCGCGGCCCGCTCGGCGGCCCGGAGGACGTCTTCCAGGTTCTTGCGGAGCGGCTCGTCCGCCGGCAACTTCATGAGGGCGATCTGGACGTTGCCCATGATGGGCATGAGGACGTTGTTGAGGTCGTGGGCCACGCCGCCGGCCAGGGTACCGAGTGCCTCCATGCGCTGGGCCGCGGCGAGGCGATTCTCGAGCTCCATCTTCTCGGTGACGTCGGTGTGGGTCTCGATGACCTGGGAGACCAGGCCCGCCTCGTCCCGGAGGGGGATGGCCCGGACCTCCATGTACCGGGTCCGGCCGGCCGCGTCCCGGTGCCGGTGGACCGCGCTGGCGGGACGGCCGTTCTCGAAGGCCTCCCGGACCGGGCAGTCGTGGTCCGGGCCGAGTTGCCAGCACGGCACCTCGCTCCCGTGGCTCACCTCGTAGCAAGACCGGCCCGCCGCCGAACCGGGGGCGAGACCGAGGGCGCGGCAATAGCCGGCGTTGGCCTCGAGGATCCGGTAGCCCCGATCGATCACTACCACCCCCTCGCCGAGCCCGTCGAGGAGGGCCCGTCGGAAGCGGGCGGCCGCCCGCAGGCTGGCCTGCATAGCGAGCTCGTCGGAGATCTCCCGGACCGACCCGGCCCCGGCGACGCCCCCGGCGCCCTCGGCCGGGCCCAGGTTCACCCGGGCGGAAAAGGTGGTCCCGTCGGGGCGCAGCCCCATGATCTCGGCGCACTCGTGGGTCTCCCCGGCGGCCACCTGGGCGAAACCCGCCTCGCACCGCGGCCGGTCGCCCTGGGCGACGAAGTCCGAAAAGCGTCTGCCCATGGCGGCTTCCGGGGCCACGCCGAAGAGCTCGCACCACCGGCGGTTCACCGAGACGAGGCGCCCCGCCGCGTCGAAGGCCATGAGCCCCTCCGTGGCCCGGTCCACCATGGCCCGGTTCGCCGGCACGGCCCCCGCCGGGGTGAAGGTCAGGAGCACCCCGGCCTCCTCCCCGCCGTCCCCCTCCAGGGCCACGGCGACGACCTCCACCAGGCAATCCCCGCCGGGACCCCGGTGGATGTGGAGGCACCTGTGGGCAGCGCCGCCCGCCGCCGCCGACAGTTCCCGGAGGGGGCAGCGGACCTCGGAGGGGTCGCAGGGATCCGGCCGCCCGTGGAAGACCTCGTGGCAGCGCCTGCCTACCAGGGCGGCGCCTTCGCCGGCCGACCGGGCCGCCGCCCGGTCGGCCATGCGGATGCGGTGGTCGTAGCCCACCACCACCGAGCCGACACCGAGCGCCCCGGCGGCCGCCGGGCGGGCTGCGGCCATCCCGGTCAGGACCCCCACGGCGAAGAGGCAGCAGGCCCGGTCGTTGTCTCGCGCTGGATGGAGCTGGCGCATCTCGTTAATATCACCCCTAAATATTATACCAGAAACCACTTGTTGCCCGAAAAGCCGCCGAGTGGATGGCTCGGTGAGAATCACCAAGGACAAGGCGTGACCATCGCGAGAAACCCGGCGTGGTTGGCGCCGCCGCAGTGATGAGAGCATCCGGAGCACCGCGGCAGGCCGCGACCTTTTTGTGACGCCAGGCCTTCACCCCCCCAAGAGCCCCAGGTACCAGGCCATGAGCTCGGGCCCCCGGAAGAGCGCCACCACGGCGGCGGCGGCCAGGAAGGGCCCATAGGGGATGGCCATGTACCGGTCGCCGCCCCGGGCCGCCATGGCGGCGAGCCCCGCCACGGCCCCCGCGGCCGCGCTCAAAAAGATCACCACGGGGAGCGCCTGCCACCCGAGGAAGGCCCCGATCATGGCGAGCAGCTTGATGTCGCCGCCGCCCATGCCGAGGCGGCCTGTGGCGAGGTAATAGCCCCAGGCCACGAGGTAGAGGATCCCCCCGCCGGCCAGCGCCCCCAGCACGGCGTCGATCCAGGAGAGCCCCGGCAGCCACGGCGAGGCGAGGAGCCCCGCCGCGATGCCCGGCAGGGAGACCACGTCCGGGATGATCCGGTGCTCGAGGTCGATGAAGGCCACCACCACGAGCCCCAGGCAGAAGAGGCCGTAGGCGGCCAGGGCCGGGGTGGGGCCGAAGCGCAGCCACAGGGCCGCGCCGAGGACCCCACACAGGATCTCCACCGCGGGGTAGCGCCACGAGATGCGGCCCCCGCACCCCCGGCACCGCCCCCGGAGGAACACGAAGCTCAACAGCGGCACGTTCTCCCACCAGGCGATGGCGTGGCCGCAGGCGGGGCACGCGGAGGGGGGGCGCACGATGGAGGCCCCGGCGGGCAGCCGGTGGATGCAGACGTTGGCGAAGCTGCCGAGGCAGGCCCCGAAGGCGAAGGCGAAAAGGACCGGTGCGGCTCGTTCCACTCAGGGCTCCAGGATGCGGAGAGGGCGCTCTCCCGGGCCCGGGGTGGGGCCGGGTCTCAGAGACGGCCGCACATGGCCCGGAAGTTGGCGCACTCGTCGCGGCTTTCGAAGGGGCAGGGCTCGGTCCGGAACCAACGCCGGGCCGGGCACCAGAAGCGCCCCTTGAAGGGTTCGTTGCAGCCGTCGCGGGTGAGCGCGCGCCGCCGCCGGTTGCCCATCCGGACCTGGTCGGACTGCACGGCGAAACGCCAGACGGCCATGACAGGTGCCCTCCTTGCCATACTTATCGGCCGAAGGGCACGGCGGCTTCAGCCGGGGCGGCTCAGCCGCCGGCGGCCCCCTCCCCGCCCGGCGGGAGGCACCGGCGCAGGCGCCCCGTCTCCACCAGGCGGTCGTAGTACTCCCGTATCTTTTCGAGATGCGGCACGCACTTCAGGAAGTTGGCGAAGATGGTGTAGAACTCGCCCTGTTCCTCGGCGAAGCGGACCTGGACGAACTGCATCCCGAAACCGCCCTCGCCGGGATTGTGGTGCTGGACGTAGCCCTGGAGGCACACCGTGCCCACCACGGGCAGCTCGATCATGAAGTCGGTGACGTGGCCCTCGCTGACCGGGGCGTCGATGTGGATGTGGCACCCCTCGATGCTCACGTCGGAGGTCCGGCCCCACCGGTCGAATTCCGGCATGTAGACCCTGAGCTGGAGGGGGTAGCGGGGCATCTTGCGGCGTTCGGGCATGGGGCGGTCCTCCTTGCGGACATGGGCGCTCGGGCGGCGCAGCCGAGGCGGATGGATTTTTTCATTAAAAATAATATGTTCTTTTATGTCAACGCCCTTCCCTACCCGCGCGAAGCTTGTCAATCCGCCCCCCCGGGGCTATTTTGCAGGGCCTGAACCGTGCCGGGGACCTCCCCGGAGGAATGCGGGGTCGAAAGGCGCCCCAGGCGGAAAGACCGCACCACGACGAGCGGAGCGCGCCTGGAACCGCCGCCGTGCGGGCGGTTCGGACGGCGCCGCCCCCCGGCAATCTCGATGGCCTCGCAAAAAGGCCTCTGAGTGGATGGCTCAGCAAGAACCGCCAAATGCAAGGCGCGAGGATGTCGAGGAATGAGGCGTACTCTACGGTACGCCGCAATGACGAGAGCATCTGAAGCCCGCGCGTTTTTGCGGCGCCATCGATCGCGATCGAGAAAGGAGTAGCCCCAGATGCCCCCCGAGGCCGCCCCATCCCCCCTGCCCAAGGCCTACGAGTTCCACGACGTCGAGCCGCGCTGGTCCGCGGCCTGGCAGGAGGCCCGGATCTTCGAGGCCCGCATGGAACCGGGCCGGCCCGCCTTCTCCATGGTGATCCCCCCGCCCAACGTCACGGGGGTCCTTCACATCGGCCACGCCCTGAACAACACCCTCCAGGACATCCTGGTCCGCTACAAGCGGATGGACGGCTACAACACGGTGTGGATCCCGGGCACGGACCACGCGGGCATCGCCACCCAGAACGTGGTGGAGCGGCAACTGGCCGAGGAGGGGCTGACGCGCCACGACCTCGGCCGCGAGCGCTTCATCGAGCGGGTCTGGCAGTGGAAGGCCCGCTCCGGCGGCACCATCATCGAGCAGCTCAAGCGCCTCGGCTGTTCCTGCGACTGGTCGCGGGAGCGCTTCACCATGGACGAGGGCCTCTCGCGGGCCGTCCGTGAGGTCTTCGTGCGGCTCTACGAGGAGGGCCTCGTCTACAAGGGCGACTACATCATCAACTGGTGCCCGAGGTGCCACACGGCCCTGGCCGACATCGAGGTGGAACACGAGCCCGCCGAGGGACGCCTCTGGCACATCCGCTACCCCCTGGCCGACGGGGAGGGCCACGTGGTGGTGGCCACCACCCGGCCCGAGACCCTGCTCGGCGACACCGCGGTGGCGGTCCACCCCGACGACGCCCGCTACCGGCACATCGTCGGCCGCCGGGTGCGGCTGCCCCTCCTGGACCGGCTCATACCGGTCATCGCCGACCCGGCCGTGGACCCGGCCTTCGGCACGGGGGCCGTGAAGGTCACCCCCGCCCACGACTTCAACGACTTCGAGATGGGCCGACGCCACGACCTCCCCTCGGTGACCGTCCTCGACGAGGACGCCCGGACCACCGAGGCCGCCGGGCCGTACCGGGGCCTCGACCGCTACGAGGCCAGGCGGCGGGTCCTCGAGGACCTCGCCGCCGCCGGGCTCCTCGAGAAGGAGGAGCCCCATGCCCACGCGGTGGGCGGCTGCTACCGGTGCAAGACCGTGGTGGAACCGTACCTGTCGAAGCAGTGGTTCGTCCGGGTGGGGCCGCTGGCCGAACGGGCGCTCCGTGCCGTGCGCGAGGGGCGGACGCGGATCGTCCCCCCCTCCTGGGAGCGCACCTACGAGGAATGGATGACGAACATCCGGGACTGGTGCATCTCCCGCCAGATCTGGTGGGGGCACCGCATCCCCGCCTGGACCTGCCAAGGCTGCGGGAAGGTGGTGGTGGCCCGCGAGACGCCGGAGCGCTGCCCGAGCTGCGGCGGGGAGCTTGCGCAGGAGACCGACGTCCTCGACACCTGGTTCAGCTCGGCCCTCTGGCCCTTCTCCACCCTCGGGTGGCCCGACCGGACGCCGGAACTCGAGGTCTTCTACCCGACCTCGGTCCTGGTCACCAGCTTCGACATCCTCTTCTTCTGGGTGGCCCGGATGATGATGATGGGCCTCCACTTCATGGGGGAGGTCCCCTTCCGCACCGTCTACCTCCATGCCCTGGTGCGCGACGCCGAGGGGCAGAAGATGAGCAAGTCCAAGGGGAACGTCATCGATCCCCTGACCATCATGGAGCGCTACGGTACCGACGCAGTCCGGTTCACCCTGGCCGCCTTCGCCGCCCAGGGCCGCGACATCAAGCTGGCCGAGGACCGGATCGAGGGCTACCGGCACTTCGTGAACAAGGTCTGGAACGCGGCGCGCCTGGTGCTCGCCAACCTGGACGGAACGCACCCGGGGGAGCCGGGAGCGGCCGAGGATCTGCCGGGCCTCCCGGAACGCTGGATCCTCTCGCGCCTGGACGCGGTGACCCGAGAGGTCCGCTCGGCCCTCGACGCCTTCGACTTCGACGTGGCGGCCCGTACCCTGTACCAGTTCTTCTGGCACGAGTTCTGCGACTGGTACCTGGAGCTCGCCAAGCCCGCCTTCTCGGGGGCGGAACCGGAACGGACCGCCTCGGCCCGGGCCGCGGCCCTGGCCGTCCTGGACCGGTCGCTGCGCCTCCTCCACCCCTTCATGCCCTTCGTGACGGAGGAGCTCTGGCACCATCTCCCCGGCGACCGGGGTTTCGCCGCCGAGGCCCCCTACCCCGAGGCCCGGCCCGAGTGGCACGACCCGGAGGCCGAGGCCCGCATCGAGCGCCTCCAGGCCGTGGTGACCGGGATCCGCAACGCCCGGGCGGAACTCGGCATCCACCCGGGGGCGCGGATCCAGGTGCTCGCCGCGCCCCACTCCGAGACCATGGAGGCCCTCCTCGCCGACCAGGCCGGGGCCGTCCGGGCCCTGGCCCGGGTGGAACGGCTGGAGCGGCTGGCCGGCGGGGCCGAGCGCCCCACGGGGGCCGCCACGGTGATCCTCGAGGACGTCGAGCTCTTCATCCCGCTGGAGGGGCTCGTGGACGTGGGAGAGGAACTCCGAAAGCTCGACAAGGAGACGGCCAAGCTGGAGCGGGAACTCGAAAAGACCCGGGCCAAGCTCGCCAACGAGAACTTCCTCTCCCGGGCGCCGGCGGAGGTGGTGGCCAAGGAGCGGGAAAAGGTCACCCGCTTCGAGGCCCGGCTCGCCAAGATCGCCGTCCACCGGGAACGGTTGGCGGCGCTTTCGGGGTGAACCGGTGAGCCGGACCGCCGCCGAAGGCCCCCGCGCGGATCGGCTCCGCCCCCCGGAGCCGGAAGGGGTCCGGGCCGTGGTGGCGGCGGCCCTGGCCGAGGACCTCGGCCCCGGCGACCTCACCACCGGCCTCACCGTGGACCCGGCGGCCGCGGGCACCGCCGAGATCGTGGCCAAGGAGCCCGTGGTGGCGGCCGGTCTCTTCGCGGCCGAGGCGGCCTTCCGCCTCCGGGACCCCGCGGCGGTGGTGGACCGCCGCGTCGCGGAGGGGGCCGAGGCCGCGGCGGGAACGGTCCTTCTCCGGGTCCGGGGGCGCCTGGCCGCCATCCTGGAGGCGGAACGGACCGCCCTGAACTTCCTCCAGCGCCTCTGCGGCATCGCCACCCTCACCCGGGCCTATGTCGCGGCGGTGGCGGGGCTCCCGGCCCGCATCCTCGACACCCGGAAGACCACCCCGGGCCTCCGGCTGCTGGAGAAGTACGCCGTCCGGGCCGGCGGCGGCCACAACCACCGTTTCGGCCTCTTCGACGGCATCCTCGTCAAGGACAACCACATCGCGGCCTGCGGCGGCTCCGTGGCCGAGGCCGTGGCCCGGGCCCGGGCCGGGGCCCCGCACACCCTGAAGGTGGAGGTGGAAGCGGCGGACCTGGACCAGCTCCGGGCGGCCCTCGACGCCGGGGCGGACGCGGTGCTCCTGGACAACATGGAGGTGGGGATGCTGGCCGAGGCGGTGCGGGTGGCCCGGGCCCGGCGGCCGGGGGTACTCCTCGAGGCCTCGGGGGGCGTCACCCTCGAGACGGTCCGCCGGATCGCGGAGACCGGGGTGGACTGCGTCTCGGTGGGGGCCCTCACCCACTCGGCCCGGGCGCGGGACCTGAGCCTCCGGGTGGTTTCGGCGGGCCGGTCCGACTAGGACGAGGCGGCGGCCCGGGCCGCGGCCGCGGGGTCTGCCACGTCCTCCGGCTCCGTCCCCGCCATGGCCTCCGGGGTGTCGCCCCCCCGGGGTTCTCCTGCGTCCTTCTCCGCCTTCCCGGCGTCGGCGGCCGGCTCCCCGGTGCCCGCGGCGGCCTCCGCCGGGGACGTCTCGAGGAATACCGCCTCCCCGGCGGCCTCCGCCGGGGCCTCCGGCGCCTCGGGCTCGAGGCCGAAGTCGAGCGCCTCGGTCCTGTCCGTTCCGACGTCCTCCGCCCCGGCCGATCCCGTCCCGAGGCTCGCCCCCAGGTCGAAGAACTCCGGCGGCGGGGCGTCCGGGGCCACGTCCGGCACCCGGGCCTCGTCCGCCTCGGGCGTCTCGGCCGGCCCTTCCAGGGTCTCCCCCTGCTCGAGGAGCGCGAGGTAGTGTTCCAGTTCGCCCCGGATCCGGAGCAGCGCCTCGCGGCGGAGGCGGCGGAGGCCCCGGATCTCCTCCTCGATCTGGAAGAGCTCCCGGCGGCGTTCCTCCACCACCCGGTCGGCGTCCAGCCGGGCCCGCTCCAGGGTGAGCTCGGCATCGCGCTCGGCCTGGGCCTTCATGTCTTCCGCCAGGCGGTGGGCGGAGGTGAGGGCCCCCCTGAGCTCCCGTTCCTGCTTCCGCAGCGCCACGAGCTGGGCCTTGTAGGCCGCGACCCGGTCCTTGAGGGCGTTCTGCTCGCGGACCGCGTCGGTGAGGGCCCGGGCCACCTCCTCCAGGAAGGCGTCGACCTCCGCCGGGTCGTAGCCGCGGAACCGCTTGGGGAACCGCCGTTGCAGGATGTCGCTGGGTGTCAGGCTCATGGGGCACCTCTCATCGAAGTTGGAGTGCCAGCTGCTGCAGGGTGGGCACCAGGAAGCTCCGGAGGAAGATGATGGCGAGGATCACGACCATGGGGGAGAGATCCACCCCGCCGAACTGGAGCCGGAGGGCCCGGCGCACCCGGGCGAGCAGGGGCTCGGTGGCGCCGTAGAGGAAACGGACCACGGGGTTGTACGGGTCCGGGTTCACCCAGGAGACCAGGGCCGCGACGATGAGCACCCACATGTAGAGGGTGAGCGCCACGTCCACCACCGAGGCCAGCGCCGCGAGAAAGTTGCTGAGGACGAACATCTCGATCCTCCTCGGCCCTCGCCGGGCCGCACCGGGCGGCCGTCACCGCCGCCCGGCGGTCATCCGCTCATGCAAGATTCGGGCACAAGTGCCGCTCATCCCTTCCCGAAGGGGCAGACCGGATACCGGCACGGCTTGCACCCGAGGCAGAAGCCGCCGTGGCCGAGGGCCGCGATGTCGGCCCGGGTGAGCCGGTCGCCGGCGAGCACCCGGGGGAGCACCAGGTCGAGCACCGTGGTCCGGAAATACATGCCGCAGGCCGGGATCCCCAGGACCGGGACCTCGCCGATGCGGGCCGCGAGGAACATGGCCCCGGGGAGCACCGGCGAGCCGTAGACCACGTCGGTGGCCCCCGCCTCCCGGATGGCCGTCCGGGTGACGTCGTCCGGGTCCACGGACATGCCCCCGGTGCAGAAGACCAAGCCGGCGCCGGCGGCCAGGGCCCGCTCGATCTCGGCCCGGATGGCGCCGACGTCGTCCGGGGCGAGCCGCACCGATCGGACCTCCACCCCGAACCGCCGGAGCTTGTCCGTGAGCACCGGGCCGAAGGCGTCGCGGATGCGGCCCTCGAAGACCTCCTGCCCCGTCACCACCACGGCGGCGGATCGGATCACCCAGGGCCGGACGCGGAGGAGCCCCCCGCGCTCCCGGGCCACGGCCACCGCCCGGTCCACCACGGACCGGGGCACCACCAGGGGGATGGCCCGGCCGGCGCCCAGGGGCTCCCCGGGCCGGACCACGGTGTGGGTGTGCCGGGTGGCGAGCATCACGTCGCCGAGGAGGTTCAAGGCCAGGAGCCCCTCCCGGTCCACCTCCAGGAGGCCCTCCCGGGTGGCCCGGAAGCCCACCTTCCCCTCCGATGGCCGGCGGTCGTACTCCACCCCCTCCCCGGCCACGGCCTCGGCCATGAGGAGGGCGGCCTCGTCCTCGTGCAGCTCTTCGGGGCCGAGCTCGAGGACGTAGACGTGGTTCTTCCCGATGCGCTTCAGGTGGGGGATGTCGGCCTCGGTGACCACGTGGCCCTTTCGGAAGGCGGGCCCCTTCACCCCGCCGGGCCGGATCTCCGTGAGGTCGTGCGGGAGCACCATGCCCACCGCCTCCTCCACCCGCACCTTCTTCATGGCCATGGTTCTTCGTGCCTCCTTGGACCCCGCCCGCCGGCCGGCGCCCTAGCCCGCCTTGACCCGGTAGTAGCCGCCGTGGGCGCAGGCCCGGCAGAGCACCCGCCCGTCCACGGCGACGTCGCGGCAGTCCTGGACGTAGTCGCCGCAGCCCGCGCATTGGACACGGCGCAGGGGACGACCGGGGAGGTCGCACTCCGGAAGCGTCACCTCCACCTCCTGGACGCGGAAGAGCTCCGCGTCGGGCATCCGTTTGTAGGCCTCGAGCTGGCGGCAGTACTTGTCGTCGATCTCGGGGCAGTAACGCGCGGCCAGGTCTCGGGCCTCCTCGCGCGCCACCACGCGCCACGCCGCCCCCGTGTCGGTCCGGACGAAGGTGGCGGCCATGACCCCGTAGTCCATCCACCGGAGGGATCGCTTGCCCAGGGAACAGCCGGTGACGGACTGGATGGCGTCGGTGGCGCAGCGGTCGATCTCCACCACCACCACGAAGGACTTCCGGTCGGCCCCCTTCGGATCCGCGACGCCGATGAGCCGGAGGCCCAGCATGGCCAGCCGGACCCCGAGCACCTGCCCCGGGCAGAGGTGGCCGTGGATCCGGACGGACTCCTCCAGCAGCGCCGGAAAGGCCGGATCCTGGAAGGTCTCCGTGGCCACGCCCCGCCCCGTCAATCGCCCGCCCCGGCGGCCCCCCGGACCAGGGAGCGCACCACGTCGCTCCGGCCGATGACGCCCACCAGCTCTCCGTCCTTCAGGACCGGCAGGGTATAGACCTTGCGCTCGGACATGAGGCTGGCCACCTCCTCCAGCGCGGCGTCCTCGTCCACGGTCACGGGGTCCCGGGTACAGATCTCCCCCACCGTGGCGGCGGCCATCTTCCTGAGGTCCCGCTCGAACTGCCGGGGGCTCTCGAGGTAGATCACGGCGTCGAGCAGGGTGAGCATGGTGGGGATGTGGAGGCGCTTGCACTGGTCCACGAGGTCGCCCTCGGTGGCCACCCCCACCAGCCGGCCGGCGGCGTCCACCACCGGCATCCCGTTGATCCGGTGCTCCAGGAGACGGCGCGCGAACTCCGTCACCGGGGTCTCCTCCCGCACCGTGAGGGGCGGAGCGGTCATGATGTCCCTGGCCCTCGTCTGCATCTGCTGCCTCCCTTCGGGCGCCCTATCCCCGGCAGTCCGCGTCGAAGGCCCAGGGGATGTGCTCCACCCGGGCCGCTTCCCCGTCCAGGCTGACCGCGAGGACGTCGAAGCGCACCTCCCGGTGGAGCCAGCCCCGTTCCTGGAGGAAACACTCCGCCGTTCGCACCACCTGGCGCTGCTTGCGCGGGGTCACGGCCTCCCGGGGGTCGCCGCAGGCCGCCGTCCGCCGGGCCTTGACCTCCACGAAGACCACGCAGTCGCCGTCCTCGGCCACGAGGTCCACCTCGCCGCAGGCCGCGCGGTAGTTCCGCTCGAGGATCCGGTAGCCGTGCCGGCGAAGGAAGTCCGCCGCCAGCGCCTCCGAGGCCCGGCCCAGGCGGTGGCGCGGGTCGCGGGGGACCGTCACCCGGCCACTCCCCGGAAGGACCGGCGGTGGATGGGGCAGGGGCCGTGGCGCCGGAGGGCCGCCCGGTGCTCCCGGGTGGCGTACCCCTTGTGCCCGGCGAAATTGTAACACGGAAACCGCCGGTCCCATTCCTCCATGAGGCGGTCCCGGTGGACCTTGGCCACGATGGAGGCGGCGGCGATGGACAACGACCGCCCGTCGCCCCCCACCAGGGTCTTCTGGGGCAGCGCGCACGGGACGCCCTGGTTGCCGTCCACCAGGAGGGCCCGCGGCCGCGGCCGGAGCGCCTCCACGGCGCGGGCCATGGCCAAGAGCGAGGCCCGGAGGATGTTCATGCGGTCGATCTCTTCGGGGCCGGCCTGGCCCAGGGCCACCCCCAGGGCCGCGGACCGGATCTCGGCGTCGAGCCGGCGCCGGGCACCCGGCGGGAGGGTCTTGGAATCCCGGACGCCGGGCAGCTCGATGCCGGGCGGCAGGATGACCGCCGCGGCCACCACGGGCCCGGCGAGACACCCGCGGCCCACCTCGTCCACCCCGGCCACCGGGTCGAGGCCCTGCTCGCGGAAGCGGGCCTCCCACGCCAGGGTGGGAACGCCGGCCCGGGGCGCCTCCGGGAAGAGGCCCGGCGGGCCGGCGGCCGCCCCGCGCCCCATGGCCGGCCTCAGGGACGGCGCTCCCGGATCTTCTGGCGGGCGGCCTTGCCGCGCAGGCCCCGGAGGTAGTAGAGCTTGGCCCGGCGGGCCCGGCCCTTGGCCGCCACCTCGATCTTCTCGATGCGCGGCGAGTGGAGGGGGAAGATCCGCTCCACGCCGACCCCGTAGGAGATCTTCCGGACGGTGAAGGTCTCGTTGAGGCCCCCGCCCTGGCGGCCGATCACCACCCCCTCGAAGACCTGGATGCGTTCCTTTTCTTCCGTTTCCTGGATCTTGACGTGGACGCGCACGGTGTCACCGGGGCGGAACTCCGGGATGTCCATGCGCATCTCTTCGTATTCGAGCCGGCGCAGCCTGTCCATGTGGTCGTCCTCCCGCGCGTGGTCTTCAAAGGAATCAGGATAATACGAGTTGCAGGTGGCGCCGTCAACCCGCCCCGCGATGCCGTTGCGGTCGACTTTCCCCCTTCCATCCTGCGCGGCCCCCGTGCTAAAAAAGTACCATCCAGTCGAATTGCACGATATCCACCGCATAGCGGGAGAAAACCTCATGAAAAGGGTCCTCACCGCCGTCACCTGGGCCTTGTTCCTCCTGGCCGCCGCCTGGGCACGCCCTCCCGCCGCCCCCGGGCACCCCAAAAACCCCCATGAGCCGCCGGAGGTGTGCGAGGCCTGCCACTCGAAGGTCCCCGGCCCGGGAGAGGACGGGGACGCGCCCCTCAGGGGCCGGAGCATCGACGCCACCTGCATGGGCTGCCACGAGCTCGGCCAATGCGTCCCGGGCCACGGCCACTGCACCACCCATCCGAGCGGGCGGCGATGGAACCCCGCCCGCGTCCACCGGCCGACGACCCTCCCCCTCTTCGGCGGGCGCATCACCTGCGCCACCTGCCACCGTCACCGCCTCGAGGATGGAGACGCCCCCTTCCTGCTCCGCCGCGTCCGCTTCGACGGGGCCGGCTTCGACTACAGCGAGCTCTGCCGGGAATGCCACGTGGGTTACTGACCCGCCCGCCCGCCTCCGGCGCCGAACCGCAAAGAGAGGGGGGCCGAGACCCCCCTCCGGTTCTTCCCGGGATCACCCGGCTGGAATCAGTAGTCCGGTGCGGGGCAGACGTGCGGGTAGGGCACGTTGTCCACGTACTCGCTGGCGCATGGGTCGCACGGGCTGCAGAGGCCCCGCTCCGGCCGGGCCACGTCGTGACAGAAGTAGCACCCGATCCCGGTGCTCCCCTTGGTGATGTGGTTGTGGATCCGGTCCCAGGTCCGCGGCAGGTTCTTGGACCCGTCGTGGCACTGGTTGCAGACCTCTTCCTTGGGCCCCTTGAGGCGGTAGCCCATGGCGTCCAGCATGGAGTCGGTGGAGAGGTCCAGGACGCCGCTCCCGTGGCACTGGGAGCAGTCGGCGGCGTCCGAGGCCGGGTTCACCCCGTGGTTGATCATCTGGAAGGTGTCGGTGGTCACCCACTCCCAGGCGGTGGAGGTGGGATAGCCCATGTCGGCCAGCCCCTGTTCCACGGCGGCGACGACGTTACCCGTTCCCTTGAGGTACTCGAAGGTATCCAGGGCGATGAGCCGGTCGTCGCCCACGGTCTTCGGCTGGACGGCTTCCAGAAGCGGTCGGCCGGCGGCAAGCGGCTCAGGCGCCCGGCGGGGGCGTGACCGGCAGGGGCCCGAGGCAGAAGATCTCGCGCCCGGTGTAGCGGAAATGGAGGGGATGGACCTGGACGCCGGCCGCCCGGGCCCGGTCGAAGGCGGCGGCGAAGCGGGGATCGAGGGCCGCGTTGGGGGCGAAGGCCCGGGCCTCGGGGCGGAAGACGAAGACCAGGAGGGCCGCGGCCTCTCCCGCCGCCCGGAGCCCGGAGAGGGCCTCCAGGTGGCGGGCGCCCCTGGCCGTGGGGGCGTCCGGGAAGAGGGCCACGCCGTCGCGGGCCAGGGTGCACCCCTTCACCTCCACCCAGACCGGCCCGCCCGACGGGCGATCCAGCCGGAAGTCCAGGCGTCCCCGGCCCAGGGGGACCTCGGCCCGGACCGACGAGACCGGCCCGAGGGGGCAGAGTTCCGGCCGGGCGAAGAGGGCCTCGGCCAGGGGCCGGTGCCACCCCGCATGCACCAGGATCCACTCCCCGCCGGAGGCCGCGGCCACCACGTCCCACCGGGTCCGCCGCCCGGGCCGGCGCCCGCGCCTCAAGAGCACCCGCCGGCCGGGCACGAGGAGGTCCTCGAGGCGCCCGGGGTCGTGGACGTGGACCCGCTCCCCGGCGGCGGGCTCGGGCGCCACGACGTCCACCACCGCGGCGAAGCGGTTCTCCCGAGAGCGGAAGATCCCCTCCCCGTCGGGGACCAGGGCGAGGAGCGGCTGGAGAGGAGGCCGGGACACCCCCACAGGGAACCCGGTGACGCCTCCGCCCGCAACCCCTTCCGGGCGCTTGCGGCGGGCGGGCGTTCGTGGCATTGTCGCTGGAGATCCCCGGGCCCGGGGAGCCGACCTCCATGACACCCGTCCCCGAAACCGCCGCCACCCTCCGCATCGGCCTCTGCCAGATCCAGCCGGATCCCGGGGCCCCCGGCGGCAACCTCCGCCGCGTCGAGGCGGCCCTCCGGCGCCTGGCCGCCGAGGGGGCCCGGCTCGTCCTCCTGCCCGAGTTCTGGGCCACGGGCCCGGTGACCGGCCCGGACCCCGGCCTGGCGGCCGCGGCGGCCGCGGCCCGGGAGCGGATCACCGCCCTCGCCGGGGAACTCGGCCTCTTCGTGGCCGGCACCCTCCCGGCCCCGGGGCCGGGGGGATGGACCAACACCGCGGAGGTGATCGGGCCGGAGGGCCCCCTGGCGGCCTACCGCAAGATCCACCTCTTCGCCCCCATGGGGGAAGACCGGGTCTTCGTCCCCGGCGACACCCCGGGGTTCTGTACCCTCCCGGTCGCCCCCGGCGGGGTCGCCGCCGGGCTCCTCGTCTGCTTCGACCTCAGGTTCCCGGAGCTGGCCCGGGAGCTGGCCTGGCGGGGGGCGGCCCTGCTCCTGGTGCCGGCCCTCTGGCCCAGGGCCCGCCGGCGCCACTTCCGCCTGCTCCTCGCCGCCCGGGCCGTGGAGAACCAGTGCTTCGTGGCCGCCGCCAACGCCTGCGGCCAGTCGCACGGCACCGCGTGGGCGGGGGGATCCTGCGTCATCGATCCCACGGGGCGCCCCCTGGCCTCGGCGGGGGCCGACGAGGCGGTCCTGGCGGTGGACCTGCCCCTCGAGGCCGTCCCGGCGGCGCGCTCGGCCTTCGCCACGGCGCTCCCGCCCACGGGCTGGCCCTTTCACGCCGAACGCAAGGTCCTCGATCTCGAGGCCCTGGCCGCCGAGGTCCGACGCCGCCAGGCGGCGGGCCAGCGGGTGGTCTTCACCAACGGGTGCTTCGACCTCCTCCACGCCGGCCATGCCCGGTACCTCGAGGCGGCCCGTCGCGAGGGCCACGCCCTGGTGGTGGCGCTCAACAGCGACGCCTCCGTCCGGGGGCTCAAGGGGCCGACCCGGCCCATCACGCCCCAGGACCAGCGCGCCCGAGTGGTGGCCGGCCTCGAGGCGGTGGACTACGTGGTCCTCTTCGACGACCCCACCCCGCTCCGGGTGATCGAGGCCCTTCGCCCCGACGTCCTGGTCAAGGGGGCCGACTGGGCCGAGGATGCCATCGTCGGCGCCGACCTCGTCCGGGCCCGCGGCGGCCGGGTGGTCCGGGTGCCCCTGGTGCCGGAACTCTCCACCACCGCCGTGGTGGATCGGATCCTCCAACGCGGGGGGCCGGCCTCGTCAAAAGATTGACGAGAATCGGCGCATCCCGCCGTCCCCCGCCCCCCTTCCGCCGCGCTCCCGCGCCCCGGCACGCCCCGAAACGGCCCGGTCGCCGCCCGCCGCCGTCCCGCCCGGCCGGCGCCACGGCCACCCTCCCCGCCTTGGCATAAGGGTTGCTCTTCCCAGCCGTGGACCGGGCCCGCCCGGATCCCACCACCCTGCGGAGGGCTGCCATGACTGCCAAGGAAAGAGAAGAAACCACGGAAGGAGCCGGCCAGGAGCAGGCGCAGAAGAAGTCGCCCATCTTCCTCATCCTGCTGGTGGTCCTGGCACTGGCCGGGGCCGGGGCCGGGGCGTATTTCTTCTTCTTCTCGGCCCCCAGCGACGAGGAGCTGGCCAAGGAGATCGCCCAGGAGAAGGGCGCCCTCACGCAGCCGCGCAACACCCCCAAGGTGGGGGTCCTCATGCCCCTCGAGCCCTTCGTGGTGAACCTCGCGGACCCCCGGGCCCGCCACTTTCTCAAGGCCTCCATCACCCTGGAGCTCGTGGACGACAGCGCCAAGGACGACGCCGACCGGCTGCTGCCGCGGATCCGAAACGACATCATCATGCTGCTGACCAGCCAGACCATGGAAGACGTCATCACCCTGGAGGGCAAGATCCGCCTGCGGGACCAGCTCATCGCCAGGGTGAACCGCATCCTCGGCCAGGGGCGGGTCAAGAACGTCTACTTCGCCCAGTTCGTCGTCCAGTAGGTGGGGGAAACGCGCGCATGAGCCAGGTCCTCAGCCAGGAAGAGATCGACGCCCTGCTCGGCGGGCTGGAGGAGGTCACCGCCGAGGAGGCCGGCGGGCCGGCAGAGCCCGAGGGGGACGTCGTCCCCTACGACTTCGTCAACTTCACCCGGATGACGAAGATCAAGCTGCCGGCCTTCGACGTCATCAACGACCAGTTCAACCGCGGCCTGAGAAACACCCTCTCGGGCATCCTCCGGCTCATGGTGGAGAGCGCCGTGGTCCCCCCGGAGGTGATCACCTTCAAGGAGTTCCTGCGCCGGCTCCCCGTGCCGAGCAACCTCCACATCCTGAAGATGGAGCCCTTCCGGGGCCACGTCCTCCTGAGCGTGGACTCCCCCCTGGTCTTCACCGTGGTGGAGATCTTCCTCGGCTCCACCTCCTTCGGCCAGGCGCGGATCGAGGGGCGGGAATTCACCTCCATCGAGCAGCGCATGATCCGCCGGGTGGTCAACGCCCTCATGGCCGACATGGAGCGGGCCTGGGCGCCGGTCCACCCGGTGAAGTTCCTCTACGAGCGGAGCGAGATCAACCCCCAGTTCGCCAAGATCGCCGCCGACGACGACGCCGTCATCATCTCCCGGTTCCAGCTGGACATGGAGGAGGTCAGCGGCGCCATCTCCATCTGCATCCCCATGCTGACCCTCCAGCCCATCAAGGCCAAGCTCCAGTCGGCCTACCAGCACGAGGAAGCCGAGGACCCGGTCTGGCGCCACCGGCTGCTCCACAACCTCCGGCAGGCGGAGGTGGACGTGGTGGTCCCCCTCGGCGCCGCGCGGCTGACCGGCAGCGAGCTCCTGGACCTCTCCGTGGGCGACATCATCCAGCTCGACACCCCGGTGGACGGCACCCTGGTGGCCCTGGTGGAGGACCGGCCGAAGCTGCTGGGCCACCCGGGGATCTACCGGGGACAGCGGGCCTTCAAGGTCGCCGAGTTCATGCGGGAGGAGGAACCCTGAGGGGCCGCGGCCGGTTCGGCCGCCAAACCCGAGCCGGCCGCCGGGCCGGCTCCAGGAACGGAGTCACGCCATGCTGAGCCAAGACGACATCAACAAGCTCCTCGAGGAAGAAGGCGACACCGGCACGGCCGGGGCCGAGGGGGCCGGGCAGCCGGCCGCCGACCAGCCGAAGGCCGAGCCCGCGGCGGCGGCCCCGGCCGAGGAGAAGGGAACCGAAGGAGCACCCGAGGGCGGCGAGGCCGGGGCCGACTGGGCGGACGCCTTCGCCGAGGCGGCCGCCGGCGGCGACGCGGCCGCGGCGGAGGCCCTGGCCGAGGGCCGCACGGCGGAGGAACCTGCGGCGGCGCCCCCCCGGTTCGACGACTTCGGCCGCGGCGGCCCGGCCGCCGCCGACACCGGCGACGGCCCCGACCTCCAGTTCATCCTGGACCTCCCCCTGGAGATCTCCGTGGAACTCGGCCGGTCCCGGATGCCCATCCGGGACCTCCTCCAGCTCTCCCGGGGCTCCGTGGTGGAACTCGACAAGATGGCCGGGGAACCCGCCGAGATCTACGTCAACCGAAAGCTCCTCGCCAAGGGCGAGGTGGTGGTGGTGAACGAGAAGTTCGGGATCCGCCTCACCGAGATCATCTCCCCCGCCGACCGGGTGCGCTCGCTGGGATAGGCGCCATGGAAACCACGGGCATGGTGCTCCGCATGATCGGGGCCCTGGGAGTCATCCTCGGGCTCCTGGGCGCGGCGGCCTGGGGGCTCCGGCGCTGGGGCGGCCTCCTCCAGGGCGGCCGCCAGGACCTCGTGGAGGTCCTGGCCACCCGGATGGTGCTCCCGAAGAAGTTCGTCTGCGTGGTCCGGGTGGCGGAGAAGGTCCTGGTGCTCGGCGCCTCGGAACAGGGCCTCCGCCTCCTCGACACCCTGGAGGGCCCGGTCCCGGCCGCCGGAGAGGCCGACCGGCACGGGGAGGAACGGCCATGACCGCGGCCCGCCGCCTGGCGGTGTGGCTCCCGGCGGCGCTCGCCGCCGCGGCCCTCCTCGGCGCCGCGGCGCCGGCCTGGGCCGTGAACGTCCCCACCGTGCAGCTCGGGGTGGAAGGCACCGACGACCCGGGGCGCGTGGCCACGGCCCTCGAGATCGTCTTCCTCCTCACCGTGCTCTCGGTGGCCCCGGCCATCCTGCTCATGACCACCAGTTTTACGCGCCTTGCGGTGGTCTTCGGCTTCCTGCGCCAGGCCATCGGGACCCAGCAGATGCCCCCGAACCAGGTCCTCATCGGACTCGCCCTCTTCCTCACCTTCTTCATCATGCAACCGACCTGGTCGGAGGTGAACCGCCAGGCCGTCCAGCCCTACCTCAACGAGGAGATCGGCTTCACCACGGCCCTGGAGCGGGCCCAGGGGCCGCTGCGGGCCTTCATGTTCCGCCAGACCCGGCAGAAGGACATCGCCCTCTTCGTGGAGACGGCCAAGGTGGCGCCGCCCCGGACCCCGGACGACGTCCCCACCATGGTGCTCATCCCGGCCTTCATGGTGAGCGAGCTCAAGACCGCCTTCCAGATCGGGTTCCTGCTCTACATCCCGTTCCTGATCATCGACATGGTGGTGGCCAGCGTCCTCCTGTCCATGGGGATGATGATGCTGCCGCCCATCCTGATATCGCTGCCCTTCAAGCTGCTCCTCTTCGTGCTGGTGGACGGGTGGAACCTCATCGTGGGCTCCCTCGTCCGGAGCTTCTTCTAGGTGCCGGAGGCCCCCCCGTGACCCAGGACATGGCCGTCAGCCTCGCCCGCCAGGCCATCGAGCTCACCCTGCTCCTCAGCCTCCCCATGCTGGGGCTGGGCCTCGTGGTGGGGCTCGCCGTGAGCATCCTCCAGGCGGTGACCCAGATCCAGGAGATGACCCTCACCTTCGTCCCGAAGATCATCGCCGTGCTCGTCGGCCTCCTGGTGGCCTTCCCCTGGATCATGAACAAGATCGTGGACTTCACCCGGGGACTCGTCCTCCAGATCCCCGACCTCATCCGGTGACGGCGATGGACCCGTACCTCCTCCACTGGACCACGGACCACGTGAAGATCTTCGCCCTCCTGGTGGTGCGGATCGGGGCCCTCGTCTACCTCATGCCCATCTTCTCGAGCCGCACCCTGCCCGTCCAGGTGAAGGCCGCGGGGACCCTGGCCCTCGCCCTGCTCTTTACGCCCCTCGAACCCGTACCCGCGGAGGCCTTCCCCGAAAAACCACTGGCCTTCGGCCTCCTCATGGTGGCGGAGCTCTTCGCCGGGGCGACCCTGGCCCTCGTCATGCGGCTGCTCTTCGCCGGCGTCCAGATCGCCGGCCAGATGGTGGGGTTCCAGATGGGCTTCAGCGTGGCCAACGTGGTGGACCCGCAGACGGGGGCCCAGAGCATCCTCATGGCCCAGCTGGCCTACCTGGTGGCGCTCATGCTCTTCGTCGCGGTGGACGGCCACCACTTCTTCATCCGGACGCTGGCGGAGAGCTTCACCCTGCTGCCCCCCGGCCGGCTCCACCTCGACGCCACCCTCCTCGACCTCGTGGTGGACATGGGGAGGGAGATGTTCGTCCTCTCCGTGAAGCTCATGGCCCCGGTCATGGCCATCCTGCTCTTCTCCCAGGCGGCCCTCGGGATCCTGGCCAAGACCGTGCCCCAGATCAACCTGCTCATCATGAGCTTTTCGCTCAACATCGCCCTCGGCCTCTTCTTCATGGGGCTGACGCTCCAGGCCTTCTGGCCCGTGCTCGCGCGGGCCCTGGACCGGGGCGTGCGGCTGCTCCCGGCGGCCCTCCGGCTGATGGCCGGCTGACCGGGAGCGAAACGGGACGGAACGGTAGGCGCCAATGGCGGAAAAACCCGCGGAAGAACGCACCGAACAGGCAACCGCCAAACGGCGGCGGGACGCGCGCCGGGAGGGTGACGTCCCCAGGAGCCGGGAGGTGAGCTCCGTGGCGCTCCTCCTCTCCGGGCTCATGACGCTTTCCTGGGGCGGCGCCTTCTTCTACCAGCAGCTGACGCAGATCCTGCGCCACTACCTGGGCCATGCCGCCGGCATCCGGGTGAACGCGGACAACCTCCGCCACATCGCCCTCATGGCCCTGGAGCAGTTCGCCCTGGTCATGGCGCCCCTCTTCCTCGTCCTGGCGGCGGTGGCGGTGCTGGCCAACTTCCTCCAGGTGGGGCCGGTCTGGTCCGGCAAGGCCCTCCAGCCCAACTTCGGAAAGATCAACCCCGCAGAGGGGATCAAGCGGCTCTTCTCCCCCCAGTCCCTGGCGGAGCTCGCCAAGTCGCTCCTCAAGATCACCATCGTGGGCGCCATCGCCTACTTCACCGTGGCCGGCGAACTGGACCGGCTGCTCCCGCTCCTGGACCAGACCCCCTACCAGATCCTCGCCTTCCTCGGCGACGTCTGCGGGCGGCTCTTCTGGCGGGTGTGCCTGGTGCTGGCCGCCCTGGCCGTCCTCGACTTCCTCTTCCAGAAGTGGCAGTGGGAGCGGGACCACCGCATGACCAAGCAGGAGGTCAAGGAGGAGTACAAGCAGACGGAGGGAGACCCCAAGGTCAAGGCCCGGATCCGGAGCATCCAGCGCGACATGGCCAGGAAGCGCATGATGGCCGCCGTCCCCGAGGCCGACGTCGTCATCACCAACCCCACCCACCTGGCCGTGGCCCTCCAGTACGAGTCCGGGAAGATGGAGGCGCCGGTGGTCACGGCCAAGGGGGCGGGCCTCATCGCCGAGCGGATCCGGGAGATCGCCCGGGAACACGACGTCCCCATCGTGGAGGACCGGCCCCTGGCCCGGAACCTCTACAAGTCGGTGGAGGTGGGCCGCCCCATCCCCGAGGCCCTCTACCAGGCGGTGGCCGAGGTCCTGGCCTACGTCTACCGCCTGCGGCGGATGAAGGCGGCCGGGGGCGGGCGCTAGCCCCCGGACCGGGAGGAAGGAACCAGACCCATGATGGCCACCGAGACCCTGCGGAACCTCTGGTCGGGGATGAACCTCGAGCGGGAGAACATCCTCGCCGCGGTGGGGGTGCTCGCCATCCTCGTGATCATGGTGATGCCCCTGCCTTCTGCGGGGCTGGATCTCCTCCTGGCCTTCAACCTCACCGTCTCGCTCCTGGTGCTGCTCCTGTCGCTCTACATCCTCAAGCCGCTGGACTTCCCCATCTTCCCGTCCCTGCTCCTGCTCACCACCCTCTTCCGCCTCTCGCTGAACATCGCCTCCACCCGGCTCATCCTGCTCCACGGCCACGAGGGCACCAACGCCGCCGGCCGCATCATCATGAGCTTCGGCGAGTTCGTGGTGGCGGGCAACTACGTGGTGGGCGGCGTCATCTTCTTCATCCTGGTGATCATCAACTTCGTGGTGATCACCCGGGGGTCGGGCCGGATCGCGGAGGTGGCGGCCCGCTTCACCCTGGACGCCATGCCCGGCAAGCAGATGGCCATCGACGCCGACCTGAACGCCGGGCTCATCGACGAGGCCGAGGCCCGCCGCCGCCGGCTCGAGATCAGCCGCGAGGCCGAGTTCTACGGGGCCATGGACGGCGCGAGCAAGTTCGTACGGGGCGAGGCCATCGCCGGCCTCGTCATCATGGCCATCAACATCATCGGGGGATTCGTGATCGGGGTCTTTCAGCAGAAGATGCCCGTGGGGGAGGCGGCCCAGAGCTACACCCTGCTCACCATCGGCGACGGGCTCGTCTCCCAGATCCCGGCCATCGTGATCTCCACGGCGGCGGGCATCCTGGTGAGCCGGGCGGCCTCGGAGGCCAGCATGGGCCGCGAGTTCTCCCGCCAGTTCGCGGCCCAGCCCGAGGCCCTCATGATCACCGCCGCGGTCATCTTCAGCTTCGGCATGGTGCCGGGGCTGCCGGCCTTCCCCTTCACGGTGCTCGCCGCGGGCACCGGGACCCTCGCCTGGCTCGTCTACCGCGAGAAGGCCCGGGCCGAGGCCCTGGCACCCCCGCCCGAGGAGGTGGAACCCGAGCCCGAGGCGCCCCCCGCCGGGTCCCCCGAGGAGGTGGAACGCCTCCTCGCCCTGGACATCCTGGAACTCGAGGTGGGCTACGGCCTCATCCCCCTGGTGGACGAGCAGCAGGGCGGCGATCTCCTCGACCGGATCCGCTCCATCCGGCGCCAGTTCGCCCAGGAGATGGGCGTCATCGTGCCGCCGCTCCACGTGCGCGACAACCTCCAGCTCGGCCCCGGCGAATACGTCATCCTCATCAAGGGGATCGAGATCGCCCGGGGGGAACTCATGCTGGGTCACCTCCTCGCCATGGACCCCGGCGACGCCAAGCAGCGGATCGACGGGATCCCCGCCCGGGAGCCCGCCTTCGGCCTCCCCGCCATCTGGATCGCGGAGGGGCGCCGGGAGGAGGCGCAGCTGGCGGGCTACACCGTGGTGGACCCGTCCACGGTGGTGGCCACGCACCTGGCCGAGGTCATCCGGCAGAACGCCGAGGAACTCCTGGGCCGCCAGGAGGTGCAGCGGCTCCTGGACGCCCTGGCCCGGAGCCACCCGAAGGCCGTGGAGGAGGCCACCGGCACCCTGTCGCTGGGGGTGATCCAGAAGGTCCTCCAGAACCTCGTCCGGGAGCGGATCTCCATCCGGGACCTCCTCACCATCGTGGAGACCCTGGCGGACTACGGCCCCATGACACGGGACCCGGACATCCTGACCGAGTACGTCCGCCAGAAGCTCGGCCGTGCCATCGTCAAGCCCCTGCTCGGTCCCGACGGCACCCTCACCGTGCTCACCCTGGACCCGGCCCTGGAGGAACAGATCCGCCAGGGCGTGCAGCAGACCGAGCAGGGCAGCTTCATGGCCCTCGACCCGGCGGTGGCCCGGCGCATCATACAGGCCGTGGAGCAAGGGGCCGAGCGGGCGGTGCATCAGGGCCACCCGGCGGTGGTACTCTGCAGCCCCTCCGTCCGCCGTCACCTGCGGCGGCTCGTGGAGCGCTTCGTGCCCAACGTGACGGTGCTCTCCCACTCCGAGGTCCCGGCCAACGTCCGGCTCGAGTCCCTATTGACCCTCAGGTAGCGCCGCAAAGGGGAGGAAGACCCGGGGATGAAGATCAAGCGGTTCCAGGCAGAGACGGCCCAGGGCGCCCTGGAGGAAGTCCGCCGGGCCTTCGGTCCGGAGGCCGTGATCCTGGACACCCGGCGGCGTCAGAAGACCGACGCCGTCACCGGCCGCGTCCGGCGCTTCGTGGAGGTGGTGGCGGCGGTGGACTTCGACGTGGAGCCGCGCCCCGAGCGCCCCCGGCCGGAACGGAACCGGCAGGCCGCCTGGGAGGCGCCGGCCGCCCCCGATGGCGGATCCAGCGGGGCCCCGTGGGCCGCCATCGCGGCGGAACTCCACGAGCTACGGGCTCTGGTGAAGGAACTGGCAGGGGCGCGGCCCGCCGAGGCGGCCGCCGATCCCAGGGCGGCGAAGGCCCTGGCCCACCTGGAGCGTTCCGCGCCGCTGCTCGCCATCCACCAGGTCCTCACGGACCTCGGGGTGCCCGCCGGGCTCCACCGCCGGTTGGCCGCCGAGGTCCTGAACGGCCTGGCCCCCGGCCGCCCCGTCACCCGGGAGGCCGTCCTCGACCGGCTCCACGACTACATCGGGCGCGTCGCCAGCGTGGCCCCCCGGGCCGAGCGGGCCGCCGGGCCCTGTCGGTGGGTCTTCGTCGGCCCCACGGGTGTCGGAAAGACCACCACCCTCGCCAAGATCGCCGCGCGCCTCGCGCTCCAGGCCCACCGGCGGGGGGTGCTCGTCTCCCTGGACACCTACCGCCTGGGCGGGGTGGAACAGCTCCGGCGCTACGCCGCCCTCATGGAGATCCCCATGGAGGTGGCCCACGGCGCCGGGGACCTCCGGAGCGTCATGGATCGCCACGCCGACAAGGACTTCGTGCTGGTGGACACCACGGGCCGCTCCCCCCGCGACCCCCGCCACCGCGGGGAAATGGCCGAGATCTTCGGCTCGGTACCAAGTTTGCAGGCGCAAGTGGTGCTGAGCGCCACCACCAAGGAGGAGGACCTTCGATCGGTGATCGACATCTACCGGCCGTATCCCGTCTCCGGATGGATCCTCAGCAAGCTGGACGAGACCCGCTCGTACGGAAGCCTGTGCACCCCGGTCCTCGAGTACCGCCTGCCCATCTCGTACCTCGCCACGGGCCAGCGGGTGCCGGAAGACCTGCGAAGCGCCTCGCGGCGGAACCTGGCCCGCCTGCTTCTCAGGTGGCGCGGGGGCTCGGACCCGCAGCGCCGGGCGGGCGTCAAGGAGATTGCATGAACCAGGCAGCCACCGTGAACGACAAGAAACCCAACGGCGGGCCCCGCCAGGCCGGGAAAACGGACCGCCTCCGCCCCGTGGAGGGGGCCGGGAAGGCGACACCTTGCGTCCTCGCCTTCACCAGCGGCAAGGGCGGCGTGGGCAAGACCAACCTGGTGACCAACACCGCCCTGGCCCTGGCCCGGATGGGGCAACGGGTCCTGGTCCTCGACGCGGACCTCGGCCTGGCCAACGTGGACGTCCTCCTCGGGCTCATGCCCCGCTACAGCATCAAGGACGTCTTCTCCGGCCAGCGCAGCCTCCCGGAGATCATCCTGGACGGCCCCGGCGGCATCCGGATCCTGCCGGCCAGCTCCGGGGTCCCGGAGCTGCTGGACCTGTCCGAATCGGAGAAGCTCTTCCTCCTCACCGAGATGGAGGCTCTCGACGAGGCGGTGGACGTACTCCTCATCGACACCGCCGCCGGCATCTCCGACAACGTTCTCTATTTCAACCTCGCCGCCCAGAAGCGGATCGTGGTGGTGACCCCGGAGCCCACCTCCATCACCGACGCCTACGCCCTGATGAAGGTGCTCATGCGGCGCCACCAGGTCCGCGACTTCTCCATCCTGGTCAACTGGGCCAAGAACGGCCAGGAGGCCCAGAAGGTCTACCGGCAGCTGTCGGCCGTGGCCGACCGCTTCCTGGGCCTCCTCTCCCTGGACTACCTTGGCTTCATCCCCCAGGACGAGGCCATCCCGAAGGCGGTCCGGAAGCAGAAGGCCGTGCTGGAGCTCTTCCCCGACGCCGCCTCGAGCCGCGTCTTCCGGGATCTGGCCAAAACCCTTACCCAGTCGAGGTGCGATGGTCATGCTGACGGCAACATCAAGTTCTTCTGGAGAAAGCTCCTGCAAAACCCCTAGGCCCATGGAAAAGAAAGCCACCACCAGACTGAAGGACTACACGGCCACCTTCTTCGGCGACGGCAAGGAGCTGACCCCGGCCCAGCGGGAAGAACTCATCCTCAAGTACACGCCGCTCATCAAGTACATCGCCGGCCGCCTCGCCATGCGCCTGCCGCCCCACATCTCGGTGGACGACCTCATCAGCTCGGGCATCATCGGCCTCATCGACGCCATCAAGAAGTTCGATCCCGGGAAAAAGATCCAGTTCAAGACCTACGCCGAGTTCCGGATCCGGGGGGCCATGCTGGACGAACTCCGGTCCATGGACTGGATCCCCCGCTCCGTCCGGAAGAAGGCCACGGAGCTCGAGCGTGCCTACCAGAAGCTCGAGAAGGAGCTCGGCCGCCCGGCCGAGGACGAGGAGGTGGCCCGGGAGCTGGGCATCACCATCCAGGAATTCCACGATCTTCTCGAAAAGACCCGCCACATCACCTTCCTCGACATCGAGGTGATCCGCCGCCGGATGCCCGACAGCAACGAGGAAGACCTCTTCGACCTCATCGAGGACAAGAACGATCTCGACCCCTTCACGCGGCTCAACATGCTGGAGGTGAGAGAGGTCCTCATGGAGGCCATCAAGGGCCTGCCGGAAAAGGAGCGCCTGGTGGTCTCCCTCTATTACTACGAGGACCTCACCATGCGGGAGATCGGCGAAATCATGGGCTACACCGAGTCCCGCATCTCCCAGATGCACACCAAGGCCATGCTGCGGCTCCGCGCCCGGCTCCGCCCCGTCACCCGGGAGTTGAACGGTATCCTCCTGTAGGTTAAGAAACCCATAGGTGGGGATGTCTCTGGTGACCCACAGGCCCCAGGGACGGGTCGGGCTTAACCACCTACGGCCGCCTGCCGATACGTTGCTAGGGGCCGAGCGCCCGGCGGCCGCTGTGCCCGGGCCCGCTGCTCGACCACCGGAACCGGAGGAGACGGGATGGCCATCGACTACAACATGACCGTGCTCATCGTGGACGATTTCGCCACCATGCGACGGATCGTGAAGAACATCATGACCCAGATCGGGTTCAAGAATTTCCTCGAGGCCGACGACGGCACCACGGCCTGGGAGATCCTCATGAAGGAGCCCGTGGACTTCGTGGTCTCCGACTGGAACATGCCCAAGATGACGGGGATCGAGCTTCTCAAGAAGATCCGGGCCGAGGACCGCCTGAAGGACCTCCCGTTCCTCATGGTCACCGCAGAGGCCCAGAAGGAGAACATCGTCGAGGCCGTCAAGGCCGGCGTGAGCAACTACATCGTGAAACCGTTCACCCCGGAGACCCTGAGCGAAAAGATCGCCAAGATCTTCTGACCCGCCGGCCGGGTCGCCCCGGCCCACCCGAAGGACAGCCGTGTCCCCCGACCCCGCCAAGCAGCCGGATGCCCCCGACGAGGGGCGGGACGAAGCCGCTGCCCCCGCCGGGGCCGACGCCGGGGCCGACGCCGCGCCCGAGCCCGAGGGCACGGACGACGCCCTCCTGAACGAGCTCCTCGAGGAGGCCGACGAGGACGACACCACCCCCGCCGAAGAGGGCGGCGACAGCTTCTCCATCTCCGACGACGAACTCTGGGACGAGGACGGCCTCGACGACATCCTCCTCTTCGAGGAGGAAGAAGGCTCCGATCAGGAGGACGGGGCCCCGGACGAGGCCGGGGACGAAGCCGAGGCCACCCCCCCGGAAGCCCCCCCGGAGGCGCCCGCCGAGGAGGAACCCGCCTCCCCGCCCATCCCGGAGGGCGCCGACGAATTCCTCGAACGCATCCCGGAGCCGCCCCCCGCCCCGGAAGCGGAACGGCCGTGGGCCCTGTGGATCGTCCTCGCCCTCTCCTCCGTGCTCCTCGCGGTGGGCGCCGTGGTGCTGTGGAAGATGCTCCAGGGAGCGGCGCCGGCCCCGCCCGCCCCCGCCGCGCCGCACCGGGCCGTCGCCCGGCCCGCGGCCCCGGCCGGGGCCGGCATCGAGGAGGTCCCGCTGGCCGCGCCGGTGCCCCGCCATGCCACGGCCAAGCCGGAGGGACGCGCCATCCTGACCCTCGATCCCTTTCTCATCCCCGCCCACCGATCGGGCGAGATGGTCTTCTTCAAGCTCCAGGCCGAGCTGGTGGTCCCGGACATCAGCACCCGGCAGGCCCTGCGGCGCAAGGAGGCTTGGGTGCGGGACGCCATCTACCAGGAACTCAAGGACATCGACGTCTCGGAGGGGCTCCAGGGGAACCTTCTCTACCGTTACCGCCGCCCCATCCTGGACCGGCTGAACCGGGAGTTCGCCCCGCTGGAGGTCGAGGACGTCCGCCTCATGGGCTTTTTGATGAAATAAGGAATCCGCGGCGAAGGCGGAAAAGGCCTAGGCCATGGACGACAAGACGGTCCACGAGATAACGCCGCTGCCGGCCTCCACCACCATCCGGCCCAACCCCCGGCACAAGGAACCCCGGCGCCAGCGGCGCGAACCGAAGGACGAGAAGAAGCGCCGCCCGCCGGAGGGCGACCGTGTGACCATCCAGGGAACCCCGGAGCCGCCCGGGGAACCGGAGGGGGAAAAACCCGCCCCCCCGGCGCACCGCAAGGGCAAGATCGACATCCGGATCTGAGACGATGGTGCCTTCCGGCCCCCTGATCCTGCTCGCGGGCGTCCAGCTCCTCCTGGACATCCTGCTCATCGGGCTGATCCTCGCCCTCTACCGGCGCATCGGCCGCAGGGAGGCCGCCCCGGCCCGCGAGTTCCAGCGCGGGCTCGACCGCCTCGAGGAACTCCGGCGCGCCCTCGAGGCCAACCTCGCCGAGAAGGCCGCCCTGGCCCAACGCCTCGAACGGCTGCTGGGACGCACCCCGGAGGCGGGCGGCCCGGTCTCGGCCGAACGGCGCCGGGAGGTGATCGCCGCCTGGAAGGAGGGACGGCCGGTGGCCGAGATCGCCGCGGCCACCGGGCTCACCGACGGGGAGGTGGAACTCGTCATCGCCCTGGCCCGGGCGGCGGAGGCAGGCACCCCCGGCCGGGCCTGAGCGCCGCGCAGCCGGCCGGTTCAGGCCCCCTCTTCCATCTTGACCACCGGGCACGTCATGGTGTGCCGGATGGCCTCGATGTTCTGCATGCGCGTCAGCACCACCTGGGAAAGGGTCTCGTGGCTGTCGGTCTCGATCTCGGCGATGAGATCGTAGGGCCCCATGATGATGTCGAGGTGCTGGACCTCGGGCATCTGGGAGAGGGCCTTGGCCACCTCCGTGGTCTTGCCGATGTTGGTGTTGATGAGGACGTAGGCCTTGAGCGACATGTCTCCCTCCTCTTCTCCGGCCGGCCGCCGGGTGGTCTCACGCCGCCGGGCGGCGCCCGACGCGCCTCCGCTCCCCCGCGAGATCCACGGCGAACCTCGCCCCGAGCAGGATGCCCACGGCGAAGGCCCACGCCAGCAAGGGGGCGCGCCGGCGTCGCGTTGACTTTCGACCCTTCATTCTTTATGGATACCTGTCCATGGACCAATACTCAAGGGCCGTCACGGCCTCGGTGGACTTTTTCCGGAAGGCCCTCCCGGAACGCCCGGACGTCTGCCTGATGCTCGGCACCGGACTCGACGGGGCCGCCGCCTCGGCGGAGGTCCTCTGGGAGGCCCGCTACGACGAGATCCCCGCCTTCCCGGCCCCCACGGCCCCGGAACACCCGGGCCGGGTCCGGCTCTGCCGCCTGGGGGGCACCGTGGCGGCCATCTTCCAGGGCCGCTACCACTACTACGAGGGCCATGCCGCCCGGGAAGCCGCCCTCCCCGTCCGGGTCATGGGCCTCGTCGGCGCCCGGACCTTCATCGGGTGCAACGCCGCCGGCGGGCTCGACACCGCCTTCCGGCCCGGCGACCTCATGGTCCTCCGGGACCACATCAACCTCATCCCGGACAACCCGCTGCGGGGCCCCAACCGCGACGACTGGGGGCCCCGCTTCCCGGACATGTCCCGGGCCTACGACGCCGCCCTCCGGGCGCGGACCCTGGCCGCCGCCTCGGAGCTGGGCATCCCCGCCCGGGAAGGCGTCTTCGTGGCGGTGCCGGGGCCGAGCCTCGAGACCCCGGCCGAGACCCGCTTCCTGCGTCTTGCCGGGGCCGACGCCGTGGCCATGTCCCTGGTCCCCGAGGTCATCGTGGCGGTCCACGCGGGGATGCGGGTCCTCGGGATCTCCGTCATCGCCAACGTGAACGACCCGGACGACTTTACGCCCATCCGCCTCGAGGACGTGGTGGAAGGCGCCCGGTCGGCCCAGGACCGCCTGGGCCGGCTGCTTTCCGCCGTGCTCCCGGCGGCGGCCGCGCCCGGCCGGGAGGCGGCGCCGTGAGCCGCGTCCGCGCCGACCTCCTCGTCCGGGCGGAGCTGGTCCTCCCCGAGCCGGCGGCGGCCCCGATCCGCGACGGCGCCGTGGCGGTCCGCGGCGGCACGATCGCCGCCGTGGGTCCCTGGGCCGAAGTCTCGGCCCGCCACGAGGGTGCCCGCCTCCTCGACCGCAAAAGCGGGGGGCTCGTCTTCCCCGGCCTCGTCAATGCCCACACCCACGCCCCCATGACCCTGTTCCGGGGGCTTGCGGACGACCTCCCCCTGAAGGCCTGGCTCGAGGACCACATCTTCCCCGCCGAGGCCCGGCTCACCCGGGAACTCGTGGCCCTCGGCACGGAGCTCGCCTGCGCCGAGATGATCCGGTGCGGCACCACCGGCTTCGTGGACATGTACCTCTTCGAGGAGGAGGTGGCCCGCGTGGTGGACCGCGTGGGGATGCGCGCCTGGCTGGGCGAGGGGGTCTTCGACTTCCCCACCCCGGCCTTTCCCTCCGGCCGGGCGGCGCTGGCCGAGACCGAGCGCCTGGCCGCGGCCTGGGGCGGCCACCCCCGCATCACCATCACCGTGGATCCCCACACCCCCTACACCTGCGCCCCCGAGCTCATGGAGGCCGCCCGGGATCTCGCCGGCCGGCTGGATCTCGCCATGGTGACCCACCTCGCCGAGACCCGCTGGGAGGTGGAGGAGATCACCCGGCGCCACGGGAAGACCCCCGCCGCCTACCTCGACGCCCTGGGCCTCCTGGGGGAACGCCTCCTGGCGGCCCACTGCGTGGCCCTCACCCCGGAGGACATCCGCCTCCTGGCCGAGCGGGACGTCCGCGTGGCCCACTGCCCGGAGAGCAACCTGAAGCTCGCCTCCGGCATCGCCCCGGTCCCGGAGCTCCTGGCGGCGGGAGTGATCGTGACGCTCGGCACCGACGGGGCCGCCAGCAACAACGACCTCGATCTCCTCAGCGAGATGGACACGGCGGCGAAGCTCCCCAAGGGCCTCCACCGGGACCCCACCCTCGTCTCGGCCACCGAGGCCCTGGCCATGGCCACCACCCAGGCGGCCCGGGCCCTCCACCGGCCCGATCTCGGCCGCCTCGCCCCCGGTGCCGCCGCCGACCTGGTGGTGGTGGACCTGGACCAGGCCCATCTCCGCCCCTGCTACCACCCGGCCTCCCAGCTCGTCTACGCGGCCCGGAGCGGCGACGTCCGCGACGTCGTGGTGGCCGGGCGCCTCCTCATGGAAGACCGGCACCTCGTCACCATCGACGAGACGGACATCCTGGCCCGGGTGGACCGGGCCGCCCGGGAACTCGGCCTCGGCCCGGCCTGAAACGCGCGCCGGGGGTGCCCCCCGGCACCGCCGTCAGGGAATCAGCTCGAAGGCCTTGGCCACCGCCGCCTCCGGGGAGGTGACGTAGTGGACGTCGGGGAGGTTCTCCCAGGTGTGGAGTCCCACCACGGGCTTCCACATCTTCAGGGCGAGGGCGATCTCGGAGAGGGTCCCGTGGGAACCGCCGATGGAGATGACCGCCTGGCAGGAGCGGACGAGGACGACGTTTCGGGCGTGCCCCATGCCCGTCACCACCGGGATCTGGATGTAGGGATTGGCGTCGCTGGCCTTGGCCCCCGGCAGGATCCCCACGGTGACCCCCCCGGCGGACGCCGCCCCCTTGGCCGCTGCCTCCATGACGCCGCCGAGCCCCCCGCAGTAGAGGATGGCCCCCCTCCGGGCCACCAGGGCGCCCACGGCCTCCGCCATGGCCGCCGTCTCCGCGGAGCAGAGCCCCGCGCCGATCACCGCGATCCGCGTCTTCACGTCATCCATCGACAAACCCCGCCGCATGCACCGGGAGGCAACGGCCGGGGAGGGAACCCGTCCCGGCCGGCGCCATCGTCACAGCATCCATTTGAGCACCAGGAACCCCCCGACCAGGAGTACCGCGAAGATCAAGGTGCAGAGGTTGAAGTACCTTTCCAGGAAGGCCCGGATGGGCGGCCCGAAGACGTACACCAGGCCGGCCACCAGGAAGAACCGCGCTCCCCTGGAGAGCAGGGAGGCCGCGAGAAAGGTGGGGAGCGAGATCCCGAAGGCCCCGGCGGCGATGGTGAAGAGCTTGTAGGGGATGGGCGTGAACCCCGCCGCCGCCACGGCCCAGGCGTCGTAGCGGTGGAAGAGCACCCGGACCGTCTCGTAGGCCTCCGTGAGGTGGTAGAAGGCGAGGATCCGCCCCCCCACGGCGGCCATGAACTGCCAGCCGATGAAGTAGCCCAGGGCGCCGCCGGCCACGGACCCCGCGGTGGCCAGCCCCGCCCACCGGAAGGCGCCCTCCCTGCGGGCGAGGGCCAGCGCGATGAGCAGGACGTCGGGGGGAATGGGGAAGAAGCTCGCCTCGGCGAAGGCCAGGAGGGCGAGCGCCGTCCCGGCCCGGGGGTGGTCGGCCCAGGAGAGCACCCAGTCGTAGAGCCGCCGGAGCTGCCCCGGGAGGAAGAGCGCGGCGCGGCGGAGGATCAGGCCTTCCATCCGTGGTCCCCGATCAGCTTGACGAAGCGGACCCCCCCGAGGGTCTCCCGCCGGATCTCGCCGCCCCGCTTCTCCAACCGGACCAAGGTCTGCGAAAATTCGTCGCCCACCGGGATCACCAGCCGGCCCGGGTCGGCGAGCTGCTCGAGCAAAGTGGCCGGAACGTCGGGGGCCCCGGCCGTCACGATGATGGCGTCGAAGGGGGCCTCGTCCTTCCAGCCCCAGGTGCCGTCGTCCAGCTTGAAGGAGATGTTCTGGTAGCCGAGGGCCTCCAGGGTGCGCCGGGCCCGCGTGAGGAGCCCCGGGATCCGCTCCACCGTGCAGACCCGATCGGCGAGCTCGGCGAGGACCGCGGTCTGGTAGCCGGAGCCCGTCCCGATCTCCAGGACCTTCTCGCCGCCCCGAAGCCCGAGGGCCTCGGTCATCACGGCCACGATGTAGGGCTGGGAGATGGTCTGATTGTAGCCGATGGGCAGCGGGTGGTCGCCGTAGGCCTGACCCTGCATGGCCTCGTCCACGAAGAGGTGCCGAGGCACCCGGCGCATGGCATCGAGGACCCGGGGGTCGGCGACCCCCCGGGCGGCGATCTGCCCGGCCACCATGCGTTCCCGGGCGATCCGGAAGGCGTCGCCGCCGGGGCCCTCAGGAGCGGGGCACATAGTAGACCACCTTGACCACCCTCCCCCCCCGTGTGACAATTTGGAGGGCGTCGATCTCCTTCCCCCCGAGCAGGTTGAGGAGCGGAACGTAGTGCCAGAACCGGAGGTGGGTCTCGTAGTAGTACCACTCCCTCTCGCCGGTGGGGCGGGCCCGGCTGGCATCCGGGGGGCCCAGGCGCCGCGTCACCGTCTCGAACGGCATGCCGGGCCGGACCAGGGAGGCCTCCGCCACCAGGAACCGGCGGGGCGGCCCCGAACAGGACGAAAGAAAAACGCCGAGGCAGCCGATAAGGAGAAACAAGACGCCGATGTGGATGCGCATGCGAGGACCTTGCCGTGGGATGGACCGAACATAACGGACTTCGCGCCGGCTTTCAACGAAACCGGGGGCACTCCCCGCCCCGCCCGACCAGGAGCACGCCATGAGATGTACCAAGTGCGGGACCATCAGCTTCGATCACCTGGAGTTCTGCGGCCAGTGCAACCACGACCTCCGGGAGCTCCATGCCCGGCTGGGCGCCCCGCCGCCGCCCAACCCCGAACTCACCTGGTTCGCGGATCTCGGCGACGTGCAGGGGATGGAGGCCCCGCCGCTGACGCAGGTACCCGAAGAGGAACCCTCGGGGGAGATCCCCCTGAACCTCGGCGAGATCGACATCTCGGACCTCACCCCCGAGGCGGCCGCCCCCGGCCCCTCCACCGAGCCGTCCCCGGAGGCGTCCGCCGCCTCGCCCTCAAAGGCCGAAGGCGGCGGACTCGGCAGCTTCGCCGACGACGAGGACTTCCAGAAGGCCCTCGAGGAGGCCCTCTCCCTGCCCGACGAGGACGCCTCCTGACCCGGCGGGCGCGCCCCCGTCGCCATGCCCCCGGGCGCCGAGAGGGGGAGGGCCTCGAAAGAATCGCAGGCTGCGGCTGTCACGGCACGGGTCGTCCCATATCGCGGCGCCCTTTCGATACGACACGACAAGGAGCGGTTTGCGCCACGGCCGCGATCCATCTTCCTTGACGAAGCCCGGGAAAAATGGTATCCGGTCGTCGCGTCCGGATGGACGCGGTTTGAACGGGACGTGGCGCAGTCTGGAAGCGCACCTGAATGGGGTTCAGGGGGTCGGAGGTTCAAATCCTCTCGTCCCGACCACAACGAACACGGCCCGCCCGCCGGCTGCGGGCGGTGACACGCCGGGGGCACCCGGCGGACGGTTCCCGGAGAGCTCTTCGGCCGAGGCGGTGCGGCGGCCGGGGGGCTCTCTGTATCTGCCCGCGCCTTGTCAGGCCCGGGCGCCACCACATCCAGGAAAGGAAGGAACCGGCCATGGCCCTCACCACACCCACCACCTGTCCCACCCCCGCGGCCACCCGCCGGGAACCCGGCCCCGCGGTGGCCCGGACCCTGTGCATGGGAACGCACCTCCTGGTGGAGATGTGGCGTTCCCCCTTCTCCATCCTGGCCGACGCCCGCATGGTGGAACGGGCCCTGGGCGACACCGGGGCCGGCAACGGGGGGGCGGCCGCCGCCCCGGACATCCGGGTGCACCAGTTCAGCCCCTACGGCGTCTCCGGGACGGCCAGCGTCCCCGGGGCCCACGTGGTGATCCACACCTGGCCCGAGAACAAGTACGCCGCCGTGGACATCTTCGCGGGCGACAGAGAGAACGCCTACGAAGTCCTGGCGCGGCTCCGCACCGGGCTCCGGCCCGAAGAGGTGCACGTCTTCGAGGTCCGGCGGGGGGAACTGATCGCCATGGAGGACACTTGACTCGCCATCTCTGGTCCGAACGGGTCGGACGCGGTTTTCTCCATAGCTACGACGTCGAGATCCTCCACGAGGAGCGCACGCCCTACCAGCACCTCCAGGTGTTTCATACGCCGCTCTGGGGCCGCATGCTGGTCCTGGACGGTATCGTTCAACTGACCGAGGGCGACGAGGCCGTCTACCACGAGATGATGGTCCACGTGCCCCTTTCGGGTCTCGCCCGGCCGCCCGAGAAGGTCCTGGTCATCGGCGGGGGAGACGGCGGGGCCATGCGCGAGGTCCTGCGCCACGACTCGGTGCGCCGCGCCGTCCAGGTGGAACTGGACGAGGCGGTGATCCGGGCCTGCCGGAAATACCTCCCGGAGATCACGTGCGACTGGAACGATCCCCGGGTGACCCTCGTCATCGGGGACGGGGCCCGCTACATGGCCGAGGCGGCGGAGCGGGGCGAGACCTTCGACGTGATCCTCATCGACTCCACGGACCCGGTGGGGCCCTCGATGGTCCTGTTCGAGCGGCCCTTCCACGAGGCACTCCGCCGGTGCCTGGCCGAGGACGGCGCCGCGGTCCGGCAGGCCTCCCTCCCCTTCAGCATGCCGGACGTCATGCCCTTCGTCATGGCCCGCTTCCGGGAGGTCTTCCCCTGGGCCGCCCCCTACCGGGCCCCGGTGCCGACCTACGGCGACGAGATGGCCTTCGTCGCCGGCACCCGGGACGGCGCCTCCCTGTCCGAACCCCGCGAAAACCGCCTCGGCCGCTACTACAACCCCGATTGTCACCGGGCGGCCTTCGCCTTGCCCACGTGGTGGCACGATCGGATCGCGGACTACCGAGACGACGGGCGGGTGCCCGTGGTCATCGCCTAGGCCGTGCCCCCGCGCCCCCTGCCGCTGGTGGGCTTCCTGAGCGACTTCGGCCTGGCGGACACCTACGTCGGATCGGTCAAGGGGGTCCTCCTCGGCCTGAACCCGGCCCTCCGGGTGGTGGACCTCACCCACGCCGTCCCGCCGCAGGACGTGGCCGCCGGGGCCTTCGCCCTGGCCTCGGCCTGCGGCGACTTTCCCCCGGGCACCGTTTTTCTCGCCGTGGTGGACCCCGGGGTCGGGACCGACCGGGCCGGGATCGTGGCGGCCACCGACCGCCACTTCTTCGTGGGCCCCGACAACGGCCTCCTCGCCCTGGCGCTGCGCCGGGGAGGCGCCCGGGCGATCCACCGCCTGGCCCGGGAGGATCTCTACCGCCGCCCCGTCAGCCCCACCTTCCACGGGCGGGACGTCTTCGCCCCGGCGGCGGCCCACCTCACCCTGGGCACCCCCCCGGAGGCCTTCGGCCCCCCGCATCTCCACCCCGCCCCGCCGCCCTGGCCCGAGCCGGAACCGGCCCCGGGGGGCCTCCGGGGCCGGGTGGTCCACGTGGACCGCTTCGGCAACCTCGTCACCAATATCGATCTCTCGGAAGGCCCCCTCCCGGCGGCGGCCGAGGTCGGCGGCCGCCTCGCCCCCTTCCGCCGCACCTACGCCGACGCCGCCCCCGGGGAGCTGCTCGCCCTTGCCGGCAGCCACGGCTTCCTCGAGGTCGCCGCCCGGGAGGCCAGCGCCGCCGCCGCCACCGGCGCGGCCCGGGGGAGCGAGGTCCGGGCCCGGTTCGCCCCGACGCCGGCCTGAGGCCCCGTCGGCGCCAGCGCTCCTTGAACTCCCGGGCCCGGCCGCCTATCCTGGACCATCATGCCCGCCGAACTCGTCGTCAACGCCGCCCCCTACGAGACCCGGGTGGCCCTTGTCGAAAACGGCACCGTGGTGGAGCTCCACGTGGAGCGGCCGGCCCAGCGGGGCGTCGTCGGCAACATCTACAAGGGGATCGTGGTGCGGGTGCTGCCGGGCATGCAGGCCGCCTTCGTGGACATCGGCCTCGACCGGACCGCCTTCCTCTACGTCACCGACGTCTACGACCACGCCCGCGAGTTCGAGGAGATGCTCGGCCGCGCCGACGAGGACGACGACCTGGAGCCCCCCCTCCCCGGCGACGAGATCCCCCCCGTCCCGCTCGACGCGCCCCCCGCCTTCCGCATCGAGGAACTCCTCCACGAGGGGCAGGAGATCCTGGTCCAGGTGGCCAAGGGGCCCATCGGCACCAAGGGGGCCCGGGTCACCTCCCACATCTCCCTCCCGGGCCGGCACCTCGTCCTCATGCCCACCATGACCCACGTCGGGGTCTCGCGCCGCATCGAGGACGAGGCGGAACGGCACCGGCTCAAGGCGCTCATCAAGGACCTCCGGCCCGAGAAGGTGGGCTTCATCGCCCGGACCGCCAGCGAGCACGCCTCGGCCGAGGACCTCCGGCCCGAGATGGACTTCCTGGTGAACCTCTGGGCCGACATCCAGCGCCGGAGCGCGGGGCTCCCGCCCCGGCGCCTGGTCCACGAGGACCTCGACGTGACCCTCCGGGCGGTGCGGGACCTTTTCTCCGGCGAGGTCCGGCGCCTGGTGGTGGACTCGGACGACGCCCACCGGCGGATCCAGGCCTTCGTCGAGACCTTCGCCCCCCACCTCGCCGACCGCGTGGAACGCTACCGCGGCGACCTCCCCGTTTTCGAGGCCTTCGGCATCGAGATGGAGATCTCCCGCGCCCTCGAGAAGAAGGTCTGGCTCAAGTCCGGCGGCTACATCGTGATCGAGACCACCGAGGCCCTCACCGCCATCGACGTGAACACGGGGCGCTACGTGGGGAAACGCCGCCTGGCCGACACCATCCTGAAGACCAACGTGGAGGCCGCCCGGGAGATCGCCTACCAGCTCCGCCTCCGGAACATCGGCGGCCTCATCATCATCGACTTCATAGACATGGAGAGCGCCGCCCACCGGGAGGAGGTCTTCCGGACCCTCAAAGAGGCCCTGGAGCGCGACAAGTGCCGCACCAACATCCTCCGCATGTCGGAACTGGGCCTTATCCAAATGACCCGAAAGCGCCACCGGGACAGCCTGGAGCGGGTCCTCTGCGCCCCGTGCTTCTATTGCGAGGGCACCGGGGAGCTTAAGTCGCCCCGGACCCTGTGCTACGATATCTTCCGGAAGATCCGGCGGGAGGCCGGCCGCCGGGACGGGGCCCGGATCGAGCTCCGCGTCCATCCCCGGGTCGGCGAGATGCTGCTCAACGAGGAGAACGCCCACGTCGAGGCCCTGGAGCGGGAACTCGGCCGCGAGATCGCCGTGGTCCCCCGGGCCGACCTCCACCTGGAACAGTACGAGATCCGCTACGCCTGAAGGCCGCCCACCACGAGGAGCCGTCCATGACCTTCCAGCCCGACGCCCGAGCGACCCTCATCGGGAGCCTCCCCCTCGCCGACCACGGGGAGGCCACCCGCCTCGTCCTCCGCTACGTCCCGGAGATCCCCCTCTGGGTGCAGCTCCCCCGCTACCCGGACGAACGCCTCCTCACCCAGTTCGCCGAGGGCCTGCCCGGCCTCGAGGAGACGGACGGCGAGGTCCGTTTCAACACCGCGGCCCCGGACTTCGAGGAACGGTTCCTCGCCTTCATGGAGAACTACCTGGCCGTGGCGGAGGAAGGCGTACCGGTACAAAGCTCCATCTTCGCCTTCTCGGAACGCATCTACCGGGGCTTTCGGACCTTCCTCGACGCGGTGGCGGATCTCTCCCCGCCGCCCGTGGCCCTCAAGGGGCAGGTGACGGGGCCCGTCACCTTCCTCACCGGGGTGAAGGACCAGGACGGGCGCATGGCCTGGTCCGACCTCCGGCTCCGGGAGGCCTCCACCAAGGGGCTGGGTCTCCGCGCCCGTTACCAGGTGGAGGAGATGCGAAAGCGCTGCCCTACCGCCCTCCTCTTCTTCGACGAGCCGGCCCTGGCCGGTTTCGGCTCCACCGCCATGCTCGGGGTGAGCCGGGAAGACGTGACGGCGGTGCTCGCCGACGTGATCGAGACGGTCCACCAGGCGGGGGGCCTGGCGGGGGTCCACGTCTGCGCCAACACCGACTGGTCCGTCCTGTTCGAGACCCCCGTGGACATCCTGAGCTTCGACGCCTACGGGTTCTTCGACCGGCTGTTGCTCTACCGCGGGCAGCTGGCCGCCTTCCTGGAACGGGGCGGCATCGTGGCCTGGGGCCTGGTGCCCACGCAGCGGCCGGAGGACCTCCACCGGGAATCCGTGGCCTCGCTCCTCGAGCGGTGGCGGGCCCAGGCGGCCGCCCTGGATCTCCCGGCGGACCTCGTCCGGCGCCAGGCCCTGGTGACCCCGAGCTGCGGCACGGGGCTCCTTTCCCCCGAAGACGCCGAGCGGGTCATGGCCCTGACCCGCGACCTCTCCGCCGCCGTTCGGGAGGCTTGACCATGCGGGCCGAAGCACCTCGCTTCCTCGCCGACGCCATGCTCGGGCGCCTGGCCCGCTGGCTCCGCCTGCTCGGCGTGGACTGCGCCTACCTCCCCCACCTCCCCGACGCGGCCCTCCTCGCCCTCGCCCGGTGCGAAGGCCGCATCCTGGTGACCCGCGACCGGGAGCTGGCCCGGCGGGCGGGGGCGCACGGCTGCCTCCTCGCCGAGACGGAGATCGGCGCGGAGCTCCGCCGGGTGGTCACCCGGTTCGGCCTCCCCGCGGCCCCGGCCTTCACCCGATGCCTCCGGTGCAACCGCCCCGTCCGCCCCGTCCATCCCGCGGCGGCCCGCCCCTTCCTGCCGCCCGCCGTGGGCGCCGGTGCGAGCCCCTTCACCCGCTGTCCCGCCTGCCGCCGCCTCTACTGGCGCGGCGGCCATGCCCGGCGGGCCGCGGCCCGCCTCGAGGCGATGCTGGGCGGTACCGAGCGGGGGAAGGCGTGAAGGTCCTGGCCGGGGACATCGGGGGCACCAACGCCCGGCTCGCCGTGGTGTCGGAAGGGCGGATCCTCTTCGAGCGATGGTACCCCGCCCGGGACTTCCCGGACTTCGAGACGGTCATGGGCCGTTTCGCCTCGGAATGGGGCCGCCCCCTGCCCGACCTCGGATGCCTCGCCGTGGCGGGCGCGGTGCAGGACAACCGCGTCCGGGCCACCAACCTCCCCTGGACCATCGACGGCGACGAGCTGGCGTCCCGGTTCGGCCTCTCGGCCCTCCGGCTCGCCAACGACTTCGAGGCGGCCGCCGCCGGGGTCCTGGCCCTGGCGCCGGAGGACCTGGTCCAGCTGGGCGGCGGCCCGCCGGAACCGGACCGGCCCAAGGCCGTCCTCGGTCCCGGGACCGGCCTCGGCCAGGCCATCCTCGTCCCCTGCCGCGGGCGGTACGAGGTGGTTCCCACCGAGGGCGGCCACGCCGACTTCGCCCCCCCGGACGCCGAGGCGGCGGGCCTCCTGGCGGCCCTGGCGGACCGGTACGGCCACGTGAGCGTGGAACGGGTCCTGTCCGGGCCCGGGCTGGTGGAGACCTACCGCTACTTCTTCCGGGCGGCGGAAGAAGCCGGCGTCCCGCCCCTCCGGGACCCGGCCGAGATCAGCCGCGCCGGGATGGAAGGCTCGGACCCGACCGCCCGGCGGGCGCTCGACCTCTTCCGCCGGGTGCTGGCGGCCGAGGCCGGCAACCTGGCCCTCCGCTGCCTGGCCGGGGGCGGCGTCTACCTGGCCGGCGGCATCGCCCCGAAGATCCTCCCCGTCCTCCGGGAACCGGCCTTCCGCCGCGCCTTCGAGGCCAAGGGCCGGATGGCCGGGTTGCTGGCCCGCATCCCGGTCTTCGTGGTGGTCCACCCGGCCGTCGGCCTGGTGGGGGCAGCGCGGCTCGCCGCGGCCGGACCGGAACAGGCCCCCGCACGGGCGGAAACGGCCTGACGGCGCCTCCGCGGCAATTTTCCGCGCCTTTTCGCCCGGCGTCCGGTCACCGAACGGCCCGGGCGCTTGCATTTGTCCCGATTCGGCAATAAACTTCCTCGCCTGGGTAGCAGTCTTCACCATCCCTCCCCGTCCTCTCCCCCACAGGCCGCACTCCGCGCGGGCACCGCTTCGGCGACGCCGCCGCATGGGCATCGGAGGTGAACCGGATGGACGAAGAAAAAGACGACCCTCGAAGGCGGATCCGCGGCCGGGCGACCCTCGCCGCCCTGCTGGCCCCGGTGCTCCTGGCGGCGGCCGCCTGCGACCGGGACGCCCCGGCGCCGAAGCCCGCCCGGCGGGCCGCCGGGGGGCCGCCCCTCCGCCTCGGCCTGCTGCCGGAGCAAAACGTCTTCCGGCAGCTCGAACGCTACGAACCCATCGGGGTCTACCTGGCCCGGCACATCGGGCGTCCCGTCCGGTTCCGCATCCTCGGCCGGTACGGGAACCTCATCCACAACTTCCGCGCCCTCCGGCTCGACGGGGCCTTCTTCGGGAGCTTCACCTACGCCCTGGCCCGGAAGAAGCTCGGCGTGGAGATCCTGGCCCGGCCGGAGGGCCTAGACGGCCGGTCCACCTACTTCGGGTTGCTCTTCGCGCGCCGGGACGGCGGCATCCGCTCCGCCCGCGACATGCGGGGCAAGCGGTTCGTCTTCGTGGACCGCGCCACCACCGCCGGGTATCTCCTCCCCCTGGCCTACTTCCGGCAGCACGGCATCACCGACCCCGCCGCCTACTTCGCCGAGACCTACTTCTCCGGCACCCACGAGGACGCCATCATGGACGTCCTGGAGGGCCGGGCCGACGTGGGCGCGGCGAAGAACACCGTGTTCGCCCGGATGGCCCGGGAGAACCCGGCCGTGGAGCGGGAACTGCGGATCCTGGCCACCTCCCCGGAGGTCCCGGAAAACGGCCTCGCCGTGCGGTCGGACCTCGACCCGGCGCTCAAGCGGAAGCTGAAGGACGTCCTGCTCGGCATGGCCGCCGACCCCGAGGGGCGGCGCCTGCTCCGGGCCTTCGGGGCCCGCCGGTTCATCGAGACCAGGGACGCCGACTACCGGCCGGTCTACGACTACGCCGCGCTGGCCGGCCTCGACCTCGAGCACTACGACTACCTGAACGACTGACGGGGCCCCCGGATCGCCACCATGAGACGACACCCGCAGACCCCGCCGGCGGACGCCCGCCGATCCGCCGCGGCCCGCCGGGAGCGGAGGCCGGCGCCGTGAGGCGACGGACGGCGATCGTCCTCGCGGCCTTCCTCCTGCTCTCCCTCGCGGGGGGCTGGTCCGTCCTGGCGGCCCTCGACGCCTCCGCCCGGGCGGTCCGCCGCCTCCTCGCCTTGCACCGCAGCGAGCTCCTCCGCGAGACCCTCCTCGTCCAGGCGAAGCGCGTGCAGAACGACCTCGCCCTCCACGACACCCCCTCCGAGCCGCCCCTGGCCGACATCGTGGACCATGCCCGGGACCTGGAGGGTATCATCGCCTCGTGCGGCGGCTGCCACCACGCCCCGCCGGTGCGACGGCGGCTCCGGCGCCTCAAGTCCGCGGCCGACGCCTACAAGTGGAGCCTGAGCCGGGTCTTCACCCTCCGGGCCAACCAGGCCCGGATCGCGGCGGCCACCGACCAGGCCCGCCGGCTCGGCGAGGGCCTCGTCGCCGAGGCCCGGCGGATGCGGCAGGCCGGCGCCGCCCGGATCGACCGGGAGACCCCGGAGGTCCTCGCCGCCATGCGCCGCTCCCGCCGGGTCATCCTCGCCCTGGCCCTGGCCGGCCCCCTGGTCTGCCTGTGCCTCGCGGCACTCTTCTTCCGGTTCACGGCGGGCCAGCTCCGGCGGCTGCTGCACGCGGCCCGCCGGATCCGGGAGGGCGACCTCGACCACCGGGTCCCGCCCCTCCGGGACGAGTTCGGGGAGCTGGCCGGCGCCTTCAACGACATGGCCGCCGCCCTCGAGGAGCAGATCCAGAAGGCGCGCCGGGCGCAACAGCTCGCCGTCTGCGGCGAAATGGCCACGCGCCTCGCCCACGAGATCAAGAACCCCCTGGCGGGGATCCGGGCCTCCATGGAGGTCCTGGCCGAGGATCCCGACATCCCGCCGGCGGACCGGCCGATCCTGGAACGCGTCCTCGCCGAGGTGGAACGGGTCCACCGGCTGACCCGTAACCTCCTCGACTTCGCCCGGCCGCCGGCCCCGAGCCCGGCCCCGTTCCAGCTCCCCGAGATCGTGGAGCAGGCATTGACCTTCGCCTGCCGGGAGCCGGGGGGCGGCGAGGTCCGCGTGGAACGCCGCTACGACGAGGACCTCCCGGAGGTCACGGCCGACCCCGCCCAGGTGCAGCAGGTCTTCCTGAACCTCTTCCTGAACGCGGTGGAGGCCATGCCCGCCGGGGGGACCCTCCAGGTCCGCCTTCGGGCGGTGGACGGCGGCGCCCGGGTCGCCGCCGAGGTCTCCGACACCGGCGGCGGTGTTCCCCCGGGAGAACTCCACCGGATCTTCGAACCCTTCTTCACCACCAAGCACAAGGGCACCGGGCTCGGGCTCACCATCACCCACAACCTGGTCACCGCCAACGGCGGCGACATCCAGGCCCGGGCGAACCCGGGGGGCGGGATGACCTTCGCAGTGATCCTGCCCGCCCGCCGAAAGGATCCCCCATGAAACGCAAGGGCAAGGTCTTCATCCTCGACGACGACGACCTCATCACCTCCATGGTGGCCCGCGCCCTCGAGAAGGAGGGCCACCGGGTCAAGGCGGCCGTAACGCCGGAGGGCCTCCTGGAGACGCTCGAGGCATGGTCCCCCGACGTCCTCCTCATGGACATCCACCTGCCGGGGATCGACGGGCTCTCCCTCCTCAAGGAGATCTCCCGCCGCGGCCTCTCCGTCCGGGTCGTCATGCTCACCGCGGACGACCGCGCCGGCACCGCCGTCCAGGCCATGAAGCTCGGGGCCGCCGACTACATCACCAAGCCCTTCCACATGGACGAGGTCCGGATCGTCGTCCGGAACATCCTGGAACGGGAACGCATGCGGGCGGAGCTCGGCTACTTCCGCCGGATGTGCGCGGGGGAGGCGTCGGTGGAGATCCTCGGGGAGTCGGCGGCCCTCCGGGCCCTCACCGCCGAACTCGAACAGCTCGCCGCCGCCCGGGTGAACACCGTGCTCATCACCGGGGAGAGCGGCACGGGGAAGGAGGTCTTCGCCAAGAACTTCCACCGCCTCCTGGACCGGGAGGGCTCCATGCCCTTCATCCGGGTCAACTGCGCGGCGCTGCCGGAGAACCTCCTCGAGTCGGAGCTCTTCGGCCACGAGCGCGGGGCCTTCACCGACGCCAAGACCGAGAAGAAGGGCCTCTTCGAGCTGGCCGACGGGGGCTGCCTCCTCCTCGACGAGATCGGCGAGATGCATCCCGCCCTCCAGGGGAAACTCCTCCGGGTCTTGGAGGAACGGGAGATGCGCCGGGTCGGGGGCGAGGAGGACATCCCCGTGGACGTCCGCGTCATCGCCACCACCAACCGGGACCTCCAGCCCGCCGTGGAGGAAGGGACCTTCCGGCTCGACCTCTTCTACCGGCTCAACGCCTTCCACCTCCGGATCCCGCCGCTCCGCGAGCGGCCCGAGGACGTCCCGCCCCTGGCCCGGCACTTCCTCGCCCGCTTCTCGGCCCGGTACAACAAGCCGCGGATCCGGGATTTCGCCCCGGAGGCCCTCCGCCTGCTCCAGGCCTATGCCTGGCCCGGCAACATCCGGGAACTCAAGAACGTGGTGGAACGCCTCGTGGTGCTCAAGGACACCGAGTCCATCCAGCCGGAGCACCTGCCCCGGGAGATCCTCGGGGAGGCCGCCCCGGGCGCCGCGTCCCCTCCCGGCGCCTTCGTCCTGCCGCCGGACGGCATCCGGCTCGAGGACCTGGAGCGGGACCTCCTCGAGCAGGCGCTCCGGCGGACCGGGGGCAACCGGGCCCAGGCGGCCCGGCTCCTCGGCATCGGCTACGACTCCCTGCGCTACCGCCTCAAGAAGTTCGGGATCACGCCCGGCTGACACCGCCCCCCTGCCGGGAACGCACGCCGGCGGGGCGGCGGCACCCCCGAAAGGTGCCCGCCGGATGCGCCACGATGACGGAGGCATCCGGGGGAAAACGCAACAGCCCGCGCATTTTTGCGGCGCCATCATCAAAAAAGCCCCCGCCTAAAAAGGCGGGGGCGGAGGGACGAACCAGCCGAAGGGCCACCCCGGCCGGATTCATCGCGCTGACGGGGACCGCCTCAGTGCGGCGGCTTCTTCCAGTCCGTGCCCCGGTCGGTGTGGCAGACGTTGCACACGCCGATGGCGCGGGGGTCACCCTGGAGCGCCACGTTCTGGGCGTTGTCGGCCGCCAGGGTGGAGGGATAGAGGGCATGCGGCTCGCCGTGGCAGGAAGAGCAGAGGATCTTGTGATCCTTGTGCCCGCGGCCATTGAGGTACTGCCCGAAGATCCCCATGTTGAGGTAGCTCTTGCCGTCCACCTTCCCCGTGTCGCCGTGGCACTTCTCGCAGGTGGGGAGGGTCTTGTCGGACCAGGGCTGGAGGAGCTGGCCCTCGGCCACCCGCTTGTTGAGGTCCCCGTGGCAGTCGGTGCACCAGAGGCCCTTCCCGGTGTGGTGGCCGCGGTAGCAGTTCACGTTGTTGCCCGGGTGGCACCGGTAGCAGTCGCTGGCGATGTCCGGGTCGTAG